>NZ_WOGU01000012.1:0-35498 GCF_009735315.1 Kocuria sediminis | reverse complement strand
CGCCGAGGCGATGGCGTCCGGCGGCAGCTCGTCCATGACGTCGAGGGAGCCGGCCTGCAGGTCGTTGTAGGCGGTGTTGATCTCGGTGTAGACGCGGAACTCCACGCCCTCGGACTTGGCCGGCTCCTCGCCGCCGAACTCGTCGTAGCGGGTCAGGTTGATGCCCACGCCGTCCTGGAAGGCCTCGTCCGCCTTGAACGGGCCGTTGCCGATCGGCTGCGCGCCGAAGCCCTCGGGGTCGTCGAAGAAGGCCTGGGGCAGCGGGAAGAACGCGGTGTAGCCGACCGTGGTGGGCCACTGGGCGTAGGGATCGGTGAGGGTGACCTCGAAGGTCTGGTCGTCGATCACGCGCAGGCCGGACATCTCGGTGGCGGCGGGCTTCTTGCCCTCCTCCGCCTGCAGGTCCTCGTAGCCCTCCACGTTGGCGAAGAAGTAGGAGTTGCCCTGGGCGTTCTCGCTGTTGGCCACGTAGTTCCAGGTGTCCACGTAGCTCTGCGCGGTGACCGGGGTGCCGTCGTGGAAGGTCCAGCCGTCCTTGAGGTTGACGGTCCAGGTCTTCTGGTCCTCGGACTCGATGGACTCGGCGACCCCGGTGTAGGCGGCCTCGTTGGTCTCCCGGTCGTACTCCACGAGCCCGGTCCAGAGCGCGTCGACGATCTGCCCGCCCTCGGTCTCGTTGGTGTTGCCCGGGATCAGCGGGTTCTCGGGCTCCCCGATGTACACGCTGAAGGAGCCGCCGCCCTCTTCGGCGGAGGCGTCGCCCGACCCGCCGTCTCCCCCACCGCACGCGGTGAGCAGCAACGATCCGGTCAGCACCACTGATGCGCCCGCGATCCGCTTCGTTCTCATCGTTTCCTCCATGGGTCGATACGGGCCCGCCGGGGGTGCTGGGTTCGCACTCCGGGGAGACGGGGCCGCGCCGGGGCGAGCACGGAGCTCGCTCGTCGGGGAGCACGGAGCTCCCGGGTCCGACGTGACGGAGATCACCGTCCGTCGTGCCCATGAAGAAATGTATGGCGTCCGGTGGTCCGATCAGTGCTGACACGCCCGGCGAAACAGGAACCCGCAGTATCAGTTACTCACCTGTAACAAAGGGACGGCTGCCGGGCCGCCGACCGGTGGCGCGGGCGGCCGGCGGCCTCAGCCGGCGGTCGGCAGGGCGGCCGGCGGCGCGGCCGGTGACGTCGCCGCGCCCGCGGCGTCCAGCACGGCGGCCAGCTCGTGCGCACTCAGCGCCGACGCCTCGGCGAGGACCGCGACCGGGACGCCGGCCCGGGACGCCGCGCGGATCTGGGTGTGCAGCACGCTCGTCGCCTGGTCCAGAGCCCATCGCGCCGTCTCCAGGGTGCCGTCGACGGGCGCGACGTCGAACCCGACACCGATCTCGTCGTCGGAGTCCGCCGCCTCGTCCAGCGCCCGGTCCAGCGCCCACTCGGCGGTCTCCACCTCTCCGGCGGCCGTGAAGACGCACTGGAGGAGCTCCTCGTGGCAGCGGGGAGGCTCCCCGGCGGCGGCCGGAGCCTCCGGGGAGAGCGGGAGGAGGGGGGTGGGGTCGAGATCCGTCGACCGGGCCGCCGACTGCGGGGACACTGCCTTGCTCATCTTCGAACCTTCCTCGAGTCCTGCTGCTGCCGCCCCGGCCGGGGGCACGGGCGGACCCGGCGCTCCCGCCGCATGGTCCATGCAATCCGAAAAAAACTAGAAAGTCTAGCTATCAGCACGGTGGTTGTTACGATCGGAGGACGGGCGCCGGGCGACCGCCGCCCGGGGTCCGGGACCCACCCGGCCGTGCGGCCGGGTGGCTGGCTCCATTCCACCATCCGTGCGCCCCGCTCTTCCAGGAGGTGCGGTGAACAATATGCCAACACCCACCACGTCGTCGGGCTACTGGTACGGCGACGGCGCCCCGCGCGCGGCCGTGGAGGTGCTGGAGGCCCTGCGCGCCTACCGCGCCGCCGAGACCGCGATGCGCCGGCGGACCCGCGACGAGATGGGCATGGGCGAGACCGACCTGCTCGCCCTCCGCCACCTGCTGGAGGCCGCCCGCTCCGGCCGGACGGTGAGCCCCCGGGACCTGGCGGCGCGGCTGGGCATCTCCTCGGCCTCCACCACCACGCTGCTGGACCGGCTCACGAAGAGCGGGCACGTCCGCCGGGAACCCCACCCCACCGACCGGCGGGCCCTGATCGTCACGGCCACCGAGAGCGCCGACCGCGAGGTGCGCGCCACCCTCGCCGCCGTGCACGAGCGCATGATGGCCGCCGCCCAGAGCCTCACCCCCGAGCAGGCCGAGGTCGTCGCGGGCTTCCTGCACCGCATGCGGGACGCCGTGGACGGCGGCGGGCCGTCCGGCGGCTGACCGGCCCACCCGTAAAAGTCCGCTGTGACCTGCGACAACACCGTCCCCCCTCAGGTGGACAGGGCGTTCCGCGGCTCCTAGGGTACGGAGGGGCCCGAGGGGGATTCGGGACCACCCGCGGACCGGGCCTCCCATCCCGGTCCGCCGATCACCGGACCTGTCCCGCACCCCCCGGGGCCGGTCGGAGGACTGCGCACGACCCACCGGATCCCCTTGGGCACGCCCCGCGCCGACGGCCCCCGCCGACCACGGCCACCGCCCCGACCTGTCGGCCCCCCGCCGACCACGGCCACCGCCCCCCGCGCTCCCCGCCCCCCCGGAGATCCCCATGACCACACCGTCCGAAGCTCCCCCCGCCCTCACACCAGGCGCCGACACGACACCTGCCACCACGGCACCTGCCACCACGACATCTGCCACCACGACGGTTGCCTCCACGGCCCGCCCCAGCACGCCCGGCGCCGACCGCGCGCCACGCGGAACGGGCCGCAGGCCCCGCCTCGTCGCCGTGGACGCGGCCCGCGGCCTGGCCCTGGTCGGCATGATCGCCGTCCACATCCTGCCCGCCCACGACCCCGAGACCTTCGCGCCGACGCTGCCGTGGACTCTGTTCGGCGGCCGCGCCGCGGCGCTGTTCGCCCTGCTCGCCGGGCTCAGCCTGGCCTTCTCCTCCGGCGGACGGACCCCGCACCGCGGACGGGAGCTGACCGCCACGCGCGCCGGGCTCGTGGTCCGCGCCCTGCTCATCGCCGCCGTCGGTCTGGGCATCAACGAGCTGATGCCCTCCCCGGCCCCGGCCCTGGGCATCCTCGTCTACTACGGGGCGTTCTTCCTGCTGGCCGTCCCCCTGCTGGGCCTGCGGCGCCGGACCCTGACCGCCGGCGCGGCCGTCCTCGCGCTCACCGGCCCTCTGCTCGTGCACGTCCTGGGCCCGGCCCTGCCGCCGCCCACGGCGGTCAATCCGACCCTGGGCAGCCTGGCGGCGGACCCCGGCGCGTTCCTGGCCCAGGTGCTGCTGACGGGCACCTACCCCGCCGTGCCGTACCTGAGCTATCTCTGCGCCGGGCTGCTCCTCGGCCGCCTGGACCTGCACGAGATCCAGGTGCAGGTCCGGATCGTGCTGGTCGGCGTGCTCCTGGCCCTCGGCGCATGGTTCGCCTACTGGCTGCTGATCCTCCAGTCCGGCGGCTACGAGCAGCTGGTGCGGCACACCCCCTGGCTGAACGAGGACCGGATCGACGAGATCCTGATCTGGGGCCCGGACCCGGTCCTGCCCACCTCCACCTGGTGGTGGCTGCTGACGGCCGGCCCGCACAGCAACACCCCGGTGACGCTGCTCATGGACCTGGGCACCGGCCTGGCCGTACTGGGGGCCTTCCTCCTGCTCGCCCGGGCCAACCCGCTGTGGACCACCCTCGGGGCCATGGGCGGGCGCACCCTGACCCTGTACTCGGCCCACCTGCTCGCCCTGGCCACGACGCTGCACTACGGCCACCCCGTGCTCTGGTTCGCCGTGCACCTGGCGGTGGCCGCCGGCTTCGCCGTGCTGTGGCAGAAGTGGTTCGGCCAGGGCCCGCTCGAGCGTGCGGTCGCGGCCGCGGTCCGCGGCACCCGCCGCCTGGTCCTGGGCGGACGCCACCGTCCGGCCGCGACGCCGGGGGCCCCGGCCCCGCGCTGAGCACCGCGCGGGCGCCCGGCCCCGGGCGGGGCGGGAGGGAGCAGGACGAGGCGGAGCGGGTCCGGTCGGCGTGGCCCCTGCCACACTGCGGCCCGGCGGGCTATGCTCCTCCCATGGCACGGTTCAGTCCCCTGGAATGGCCGGTCGTCCGGCAGCTGCGCTCGGGCGACCTGCTCGGTCGCGGCCCGGCTGTGACCTCCCAGCGCACCCGGGAGCAGGCCCCGCGCACCAGCACCGCGGACCGCGTGGTGCAGAGCGTGTGCCCGTACTGCGCGGTGGGCTGCGGGCAGCGGGTGTACGTCAAGGACGAGAAGGTCGTCCAGATCGAGGGCGACCCGGACTCGCCGATCTCCCGCGGCCGCCTGTGCCCCAAGGGCTCCGCCAGCGAGCAGCTCGTCAACGCGCCCGGCCGGCAGACGCGGGTGCTCTACCGCGCACCCCGGGCCACCGAGTGGCAGCACCTGGACCTGGACACCGCCGTCGACATGATCACCGACCGCGTCCTCGAGGCCCGCCGCAACGGGTGGCAGGACGCCGACGAGCAGGGCCGGCCGCTGCGCCGGACGATGGGCCTCGCCGCCCTGGGCGGCGCGACGCTGGACAACGAAGAGAACTACCTGATCAAGAAGCTCTTCACCGCCGCGGGAGCGATCCAGATCGAGAACCAGGCCCGTATTTGACACTCCGCCACGGTTCCCGGTCTGGGAGCCTCGTTCGGTCGCGGTGGCGCGACGCAGTCCCTGCAGGACATGGCCAATGCCGACTGCATCGTCATCCAGGGCTCCAACATGGCCGAGTGCCACCCCGTGGGCTATCAGTGGGTCACGGAGGCCAAGGCGCGCGGCGCCCGGATCATCCACGTCGACCCGCGCTTCACCCGCACCTCGGCCGTCGCTGACAAGCACGTCCCGATCCGGGCCGGCTCGGACATCGTCCTGCTCGGCGCACTGATCAACCACGTGCTGTCCCACGACCTGTGGTTCGAGGAGTACGTGCGGGCGTACACCAACGCGGCCACGATCGTGAACGAGGACTACCGCGACGCCGAGGACCTCGACGGGCTGTTCTCCGGGTTCGACCCCGAGACCGGCCAATACGATATGTCCACGTGGGCCTACGCCGAGAACGACGGCGACCGGGCGGACGCCCGCCCGGGCGACGACGGCAAGGTCGGCGGCCCCGCGGGCGACCCCGAGCACGCGGGCGCGGACGCCTCCGTAGCCGAGGCCGCCGGCCAGCAGCTCGGCAGCGGCGGGGCCCCGCTGGAGCACGCCCGGATGCAGCGCGACGACACCCTGCAGGACCCCCGGACGGTGTTCCAGATCCTCAAGCGGCACTTCGCGCGCTACACCCCCGAGATGGTGCAGGAGGTGTGCGGCATCTCCCCGGAGGACTTTGCTTACCTAGCCCGATCCGTCACCGAGAACTCCGGGCGCGAGCGGACCACCTGCTTCGCCTACGCCGTCGGCTGGACCCAGCACAGCCTGGGCGCGCAGTTCATCCGCACCGCCTCGATCCTGCAGCTGCTGCTGGGCAACATGGGCCGCCCCGGCGGGGGGATCATGGCCCTGCGCGGGCACGCCAGCATCCAGGGCTCGACCGACATCCCCACGCTGTTCAACCTGCTGCCCGGCTACCTGCCGATGCCGGTGGCCGGCACCCACGACACGTTCGCGGACTACCTGGCCGCGATCGCGTCGAAGAAGCAGAAGGGCTACTGGGCCGAGGCCGACGCCTACACGACCAGCCTGCTCAAGGCCTGGTGGGGGGACGCCGCCACCGCGGACAACGACTGGGCCTACGACTACCTCCCGCGCCTCACGGGCGCCCACGGCACCTTCCAGACGCTGACGAAGATGCTCGAGGACGAGGTGGATGGCTACTTCCTGCTCGGCCAGAACCCCGCGGTGGGCTCCTCCAACGGCCGGATGCAGCGCATGGCCATGTCCCACCTCAAGTGGCTGGTGGTGCGCGACCTCAACCTCATCGAGTCGGCGACCTGGTGGAAGGACGGCCCGGAGATCGCCTCGGGCGAGCTGCGCACCGAGGACATCGAGACCGAGGTGTTCTTCCTGCCCGCGGCCACGCACGTGGAGAAGTCGGGCACGTTCACCCAGACCCAGCGGCTGCTGCAGTGGCGCCACCAGGCCGTGGCGCCGCCGGGCGAGTGCCAGAGCGAGCTGCAATTCTTCTTCGAGCTGGGCCGGCGGATCCGGGAGCGGCTGGCCGGCTCCGACGACGAGCGCGACCGCCCGCTGCTCGACCTCACCTGGGACTACCCCGTGGACGAGCACGGCGAGCCCGACCCCGAGGCGGTGCTCGCCGAGATCAACGGCCGGCACCTGAGCGGGCCGGGCGCCGGGAAGCCGCTGTCCTCCTACACCGAGATGCGCGCCGACGGCTCCACGTCCGGCGGCTGCTGGATCTACACCGGGGTCTACGCCGACGGCGTCAACCGGGCCGCCGCGCGGCGGCCGGCCCAGGAGCAGGGGGCCGCGGCTCTCGAGTGGGGCTGGGCCTGGCCGGCCAACCGCCGGCTGCTCTACAACCGCGCCTCGGCCGACCCCGAGGGCCGGCCGTGGAGCGAGCGCAAGAAGCACGTGTGGTGGGACGAGGAGCAGGAGCAGTGGGTCGGGGACGACGTGCCCGACTTCCCGCTCCACCTCGCCCCGGGCACCCGTCCGGACCCCGACGCCGGGGGCGCCGCCGCGCTGGCCGGCGACGACCCGTTCATCATGCAGGCCGACGGCAAGGGCTGGCTGTACGCGCCCAAGGGCGTGGTGGACGGTCCGCTGCCCACGCACTACGAGCCGCAGGAGTCGCCGATCGACAACGCCCTGTACACCCAGCAGCGCAACCCGTCCCGGGTGCTGTTCGCGCGCCCGGACAACCTCAGCGCCCCGAGCGCCGGGGAGCCGGGGGTGGACGTGTACCCCTACGTGTTCACCACCTACCGGCTCACCGAGCACCACACCGCCGGCGGCATGAGCCGGTGGTTGCCGTACCTCTCGGAGCTGCAGCCGGAGATGTTCTGCGAGGTCTCCCCCGAGCTCGCCGCCGAGTGCGGGCTGGAGCCCTACGGCTGGGCCACGATCGTCTCGCCCCGGGCGGCGATCGAGGCGCGGGTGCTCGTCACCGACCGCATGACCCCGCTGGTGGTGCGCGGGCGGACCGTGCACCAGATCGGGCTGCCCTACCACTGGGGCGTGGGCGACGACGCGGTGGTCAGCGGCGACTCGGCCAACGACCTGCTGGGGCTCACGCTCGAGCCGAACGTGCAGATCCAGGACTCCAAGGTCGGCTCCTGCCACATCCGGCCGGGCCGCCGCCCGCAGGGCGCCGCGCTGCTCGAGCTCGTCGCGGACTACCAGGTGCGCGCGGGCGCCACCGTGGCGACCGGCAACACCCGCATCGACCCGCCCGGCGCCGCCGGGACCGCCGCGGCGGGCACGGACCCGCACACCGATCCGAGCACCGATCCGAGCACCGAACCCCTGAGGGAGAACTGATGGGCCAGCTGGCCGGACCGACCGACCCCACCGCCGACGCGCACTGGGAGCACCAGCACCCGCGGAAGGGCTTCTTCACCGACACCTCGATCTGCATCGGCTGCAAGGCCTGCGAGGTGGCCTGCAAGGAGTGGAACCAGAACCCCCAGGACGGGGACCTCCGGCTGCTGGAGTCCTCCTACGACAACACGGGCTCCCTGGGCGCGAGCACCTGGCGGCACGTGGCGTTCGTCGAGCAGGACAGCGAGCGCATCGAGGAGGCCCGGGAGTCCGGGCGCAAGCTCGTGAGCCTCGGCATGCCCAAGGTCGGGCCCCCCGAGACGCGCCCGCGGACGGCGGCGGAGGACACCACCCCGCCGGACACCGAGGAGTTCCGCTGGCTGATGTCCTCCGACGTCTGCAAGCACTGCACGCACGCCGGGTGCCTCGACGTGTGCCCCACGGGAGCGCTGTTCCGCACCGAGCACGGCACCGTGGTGGTGCAGGACGACGTGTGCAACGGGTGCGGCACCTGCGTGGCCGGCTGCCCGTTCGGGGTGATCGAGCGGCGCACCGACGGCACGGCCGCGCCGCGCACGAAGCGGGGCGAGCAGCCCGGGACCCGGCCCGAGGTGCCGAAGGTGGGCATCGCCCAGAAGTGCACCCTGTGCTACGACCGCATGGTGGACGACCAGACGCCCGCCTGCGCGCAGACCTGCCCCACCACCTCCATCAAGTACGGCGAGCACGACGACATGGTGGACCAGGCCCGCGAGCGGGTCGCGGAGCTGCACGCCCAGGGGCGCACCGAGGCGAGGCTCTACGGCGCCAACGAGCTCGACGGCGTGGGCGGCACCGGGTCGGTGTTCCTGCTGCTCGACGAGCCGGAGGTGTACGGGCTGCCGCCGGACCCGCGGGTGCCGACCGCCGACCTGCCCCAGATGTATCGGCGGGCCGGCCTGGCCGCGGTGGGCATGCTCGCCGCCGCCGCCGTGGCCTTCGCGGGAGGCCGTTCGTGAGCCTCTCCGAGTTCGACAGCTACCGTCCCCCCGAGCAGCCGCGCCGGCGGCGGCGCAACGGCCCGCGCCGCCGGGGCCCTGGCCAGGGCGGCGGGGGCGACGGCTCGCGCGAGATGCCGATGGTCCCGGAGGCGGAGTTCACGTCCTACTACGGGCGGCCGGTGGTCAAGCCGGCGCCGTGGGGCCACGAGGTCGCCGCGTACCTGTTCCTCGGCGGCGTGGCCGGGGGCTCGGCGCTGCTCGCCCTCGGCGGTCAGCTCACCGGCCGGGACGAACTGCGCCGCAACGCCCGGCTGGGCTCGGTGGCCGCCCTCGGCGCCGGCGCGGTGGCCCTGGTCGCCGACCTCGGCCGGCCGGAGCGCTTCTTCAACATGCTGCGCACGTTCAAGGTGACGTCCCCCATGAGCGTGGGTTCCTGGATCCTCAGCGCGTTCGGCGCCGGCATGGGGACCGCGGCCGTGGCCGAGGTCGACCGGATGACCGGTGCGCGCCTGCCCCTGGGGCCGCTGCGCCCGGTGCTGCGCGCGGTGGAGGGACCGGCCGGGGTCGAGGCCGCCGTGTTCGCCGGGCCGCTGGCCGCCTACACCGCGGTCCTGCTCTCCGACACGGCGACCCCCACCTGGAACGCCGCCCGCGAGCACCTGGCGTTCGTCTTCGTGAGCTCGGCGAGCCTCGCCTCGGGCGGTCTGGGGATGGTCACCACGTCGGTCGGCCAGGCCGGCCCCGCCCGCCGGCTCGCCGTGCTCGGCGTGGCCGGGGAGCTGGTCGCCACGAAGCTGATGGAGCGCCGGATGCACCCCGTGGCGGCCGAGCCGCTGCACCACGGGCCGGCCGGGACCATGCTGGCGTGGAGCGAGCGGCTGGCGGTCGCCGGCGGTCTCGGCACGCTGCTGGGCGGACGGCACCGGGCGGTCGCCGTGGTGTCGGGGCTGGCACTGCTGGCCTCCTCCGCGCTGACGCGGTTCGGCGTGCTGGAGGCCGGGATCCACTCGGCCCAGGACCCCCGCTACACCATCGAGCCGCAGAAGGCGCGTCTGGCCGCCCGGCGGGCCGCCGGCGTCCTCGACGACTCGATCACCACGGCCGGCTGAGCCGCCGGCGCCGTCCCGGGACGGCGCTCAGCGCACCTCGATGCCGGACCCGGCCACGGTGTGGCCGACCACCGGGTACCCGGGCAGCTCGCCGACGACGAGCAGTCCGCCCGAGGTCTGCGCGTCGGCCAGCAGCAGCAGGTCCTCCTCCGGAACACCGGCCGCGGCGCGCAGGTGGGGGCGCACCCAGTCGAGGTTGCGGCGGGTCCCCCCGGAGACGAAGCCGTCCCGCAGCGCCTCCTGCGCCCCCTCGACCAGGGGCACCGCCGCCCGATCGAGGACCGCGCCGACCCCTGAGGCCCGGCACATCTTGTGCAGGTGCCCGAGCAACCCGAACCCGGTGACGTCCGTAGCCGCCCGGGCCCCGGCCGCCAGCGCGGCCTCGGCGCCGTCCCGGTTGAGCCGGGTCATCGTGGCCACGGCCTCGGCGAAGACCTCACCGGTCGCCTTGTGCCGGTTGTTGAGCAGCCCCACGCCGATCGGCTTGGTGAGGGTCAGGGGCAGCCCGGGCGCGGCGGCGTCGTTGCGCAGCAGCCGGGCGGGATCGGCCACGCCCGTCACGGCCATGCCGTACTTCGGCTCCGGGTCGTCGATGGAGTGGCCCCCGATCACCGGGCACCCCGCCTCGGAGGCCACCGCCAGGCCGCCGCGCAGCACCTCGGTCAGCAGCTCCATCGGCAGCACCTCCCGCGGCCAGCCCACCAGGTTGATCGCCATCACCGGGCGCCCGCCCATGGCGTAGACGTCGGACAGGGCGTTCGCGGCGGCGATCCGGCCCCAGTCGTAGGCATCGTCGACGACCGGGGTGAAGAAGTCCGCGGTGGAGAGCACCGCGAGGTCCTCGCGCACCAGGACGGCCGCGGCGTCGTCGCCGTCGTCGAGGCCGACCAGCACCCCGGCCCCCGTCTGCCCGGTGAGACCGCGGACCGCGTCCTCGAGCTCCCCGGGCGGGATCTTGCAGGCGCAGCCGCCGCCGTGGGCGAAGCCGGTCAGCCGGACCGCGCCGGTCTCGGGCAGGGGCGGGTGCGGCGTGCGGGTCTGGTCCATGCCGTCAGCCTACTGGCGGCGGCGGTGCTAGGTTGGGCAGCGGAGGCGTCCGGGTCCTGGTGGGCCCCCCGGTCTTCAAAACCGGTGAGACCGAGCACCTCGGTCTGGCGGGTTCGATTCCCGTCCGCCTCCGCCAACGTCTGCTCCCGTCAACGTCCGCTTCCGTCAGCGTCTGCCTCCGCCGACTTCTGCCACGCGCCCGGCGCGCCGAGGAGGAACTGTGGCCCAGGACGACCCGCGTCGCCTGATCCCCCGCACCGACCAGCTCATGGGCCTGCCCGCCGTCCGCCGGGCCCGTGAGCGGCTGAGCGAGGAGGTCGTCCGCACCCTGGTGCGCGAGACCCAGGAGCGGGCCCGGCGTGGCGAGCTCGCCCCCGAGCAGGTCGAACCAGCGGTGCTCGCCGCCCTCGCCGCCCGCTCCGCGTCGACCCTGACCCCGGTGCTCAACGCCACCGGGGTGGTGGTGCACACCAACCTGGGCCGCGCACCGCTGTCGGCGGCCGCGACCGAGGCGCTGGTGGCGGCGGCCGGGTACGTCGACGTGGAGCTGGACCTACGCACCGGCACCCGGTCCCGCCGCGGCGCCGGGGCCCGGGCGGCCCTGCTCGCCGCCTGCCCGCCCGCCGAGGACGCGCTGGTGGTCAACAACGGCGCGGCCGCGCTGGTGCTGGCCACCACGGCGCTGGCGGCCGGCCGCGAGGTGGTGATCAGCCGCGGCGAGCTCGTCGAGATCGGGGCCGGCTTCCGGCTGCCGGAGCTCATCGAGTCGACCGGCGCCCGGCTGCGCGAAGTGGGCACGACCAACCGGACGCACCTGCGCGACTACGCCGAGGCGATCGGCCCGGAGACCGGGTGCCTGCTCAAGGTGCACCCGAGCAACTTCCGGGTGGAGGGCTTCACCTCGGGCGTCGGGCCGGAGGATCTGGGGCCGCTGGCGCGCGCCCACGGCGTGCCCCTGGTGGCCGACCTAGGCAGCGGGCTGCTGACCCCGGACCCGCGCCTGCCGCAGGAGCCGGACGCCGCCTCCGCCCTCGCGGACGGCGCGGACATCGTCATCGCCAGCGGCGACAAGCTGCTCGGCGGCCCGCAGGCCGGGGTGGTGCTCGGGCGCGCGGAGGTCGTCGCCCGGCTGGCCGGCCACCCCCTCGCCCGCGCGGTGCGCGCCGACAAGCTCACGCTCGCCGCGCTGGAGGCCACGCTCGCCGGCGGGCCCACCCCCGTGGTGCAGGCGCTGCACGCGGACCCCGACCGGCTGCGCGCCCGCGCCGAGCGGCTCGCCGCGGCCGTCGGCGCGCCGGTGGTCCCGCACGACGGCCGGGTCGGCGGCGGCGGCGCTCCCGGGGTCCCGCTGCCGGGGTGGGCGGTCCGGTTGCCCGAGGCGGCGGCGGCGCCGCTGCGCGCCGGCCGCCCCGCCGTGCTTCCCCGGGTCCACGACCACGCGTGCCTGCTCGACCTGCGCTGCGTCCCCGAGCCCGACGACGACCGTCTGCTCGCCGCGGTGCGCGCTGCCCTGAGCGCCCTCGACGGGACGGCCGGCAGGGCCGACGACGGGGCCGGCGACGAGACCGGGGGGACCCGGTGAGCGTGCACGTCGTCGCCACGGCCGGGCACGTCGACCACGGCAAGAGCACCCTGGTGCGGGCCCTCACCGGCATGGAGCCCGACCGCTGGGAGGAGGAGCGCCGCCGCGGGCTGACCATCGACCTGGGCTACGCCTGGACCACGCTGCCCTCCGGGCGGGACGTGGCCTTCGTGGACGTCCCCGGCCACGAGCGCTTCCTCGGCAACATGCTCGCCGGGCTCGGCCCGGCCCCGGTGGTGTGCTTCGTGGTCGCGGTCGACGAGGGCTGGCAGGCGCAGTCCGCGGACCACCGGGACGCGGTCGCGGCCCTGGGCATCGAGCGCGGCGTGGTGGTGCTCACCCGGGCCGACCGGGCGCCCGGGCGCGCCGAGGAGGTGCTCGCGCAGGTCCGGGCGGAGCTGGCCGGGACGGGCCTGCGCGACGCGCCCGCGGTCACCGTCTCTGCCCTCGAGGGCACGGGCCTGGACGAGCTGCGCGCCGCCCTCGACGACGTCCTCGCGCGGGCAGCCGCGCCCGCCGGCGGGCGGCTGCGGCTGTGGGTGGACCGCTCCTTCACGATCACCGGGTCCGGCACGGTGGTGACCGGCACCCTGACCGCGGGCACGCTCCGGCAGGACGACCGGCTGGAGCTGCTCGGCTCCGGCGGGGCCCGGCCGGTGGCGGTGCGCGGGCTGCACAGCCGCAACCGGCCGGCCGCGTCGCTGGAGCCCCACGCCCGGGTGGCCGTGAACCTGCGCGGGGTGCCGGCCGACGAGGTGCACCGCGGCGACGCCCTGGTCACCCCGGGCGCGTGGCCGGTCACCGACGTCCTCGACGTCCGCCGCACCACCGGGTCCGCGTTCCCGCTCGTGGCCGAGCACCTCGTGGTGCACGCCGGCACCGCGGCGGTCCCGGCCCGGCTCAGCCCCTTCGACGACGACCACGCCCGGCTGGCCCTCGACCGCCCCCTGCCCCTGGTCCTCGGGGACCGGGTGGTGCTGCGCGACCCCGGCAGCCGCTCGGTGCTCGGCGGCGCCCAGGTCCTCGACGCCGACCCGCCCGCGCTGCGGCGGCGCGGCGACCGGGCGCGCCGGGCCGAGCGCCTCGCCGGCCTGGACGCCCGCGGCGACGTGCTCGCCGAGGTGGCCCGCCGCGGCGCGGTGCCGGCCGAGCGCCTGCACCGTCTCGGCCTGCTGCCCGCCGCGGACGCCGCTCCGCCCGCCGGGGTGCGCGCGGCCGGCGGCTGGTGGGTGCACGCCCCCGTGCTCGACGCCTGGCAGCAGCGGCTGCGCACCGCCGTGGAGGAGCTGCACACCCGTGACCCTCTGGCGGCCGGTCTGTCCCGGGGTGCTGCCCGGGACCTGCTCGCGCTGCCCGACGCGGCCCTGGTCGACCCCGTGGTCCGGGGCGCCGGCCTGGCGCAGGAGGGCGGGCACATCCGCTCCCCGCAGCACCGGGGCGGCCTCGGCGCGCACGAGCCCGCCGTGCGCCGGCTGGAGCACCGGCTCGCGGCCGAGCCCTTCCGCGCCCCGGAGGCCGAGGACCTGACGGCGCTGCGGCTGGGCGCCCGCGAGCTCGCCGCCGCCGAGCGCGCCGGGCGGCTGCTCCGCATCGGGGAGGGCGTGGTGCTGCTCCCCACGGCCCCCGCCCTGGCCATGCGCGAGCTCGCCCGGCTGCCGCAGCCCTTCACCACGAGCCAGGCCCGCCAGGCGCTGGGCACCACCCGGCGCGTGGCGATCCCGCTGCTGGAGCACCTGGACGCGCGCGGCTGGACCCGGCGGCTGGACGCCGGGCACCGGACCGTGGCGCGCTGAGCCCGCGATCCGGCCGTCCGCGGCGGGGTCTCCTAGGATCGGGAGCGGGCCCGTGACCCCGCCGTCGCCGCGGCTCCGTGCCACAGTCCGTCCCGCCACCGTCCGTCCTGCCACCGTCCGTTCTGCAGAAGGGGAACCGTCATGAGAACCGTCCGTCTGGGGAGCTCCGGCCTCGAGCTGAGCGCCGTCGTGCTGGGCATGATGAGCTACGGGGACCCGGCCAAGGGGTCGCACGCGTGGAGCGTGGGCCTCGACGAGGCCCGCCCGTTCGTGCGCCGCGCCTACGAGGCCGGGATCACCACGTTCGACACGGCCAACGTGTACTCGCTGGGCTCCAGCGAGGAGATCACCGGCACGCTGCTCCGCGAGATCGCCCCGCGGGAGGAGCTCCAGATCGCCACCAAGGTGCACGGGCGGATGCGGGACGCGCGCAACGGCGGCGGCCTCAGCCGGGCGGCGATCATGCACGAGATCGACGCGTCGCTGCAGCGGTTGGGGACCGACTACGTCGACCTGTACCAGATCCACCGGTTCGACCCCCGCACCCCCGTCGAGGAGACCATGGAGGCCCTGCACGACGTCGTGAAGGCCGGCAAGGCCCGCTATCTCGGGGCCTCGAGCATGTGGGCCTGGCAGTTCGGGCAGCTCCAGCACGCCGCCGAGCTGCACGGCTGGACGAGGTTCGTCTCGATGCAGGACCAGTACAACCTGCTCGAGCGCGAGGAGGAGCGGGAGATGCACCCGTTCTGCCGGGCCACCGGGGTGGGCGTGCTGCCGTGGAGCCCGCTCGCCCGCGGCCGGCTCGCCCGGCCCTGGGGCGCCGCCGGCTCCGGCACCCGGGAGAGCACCGACGCGTTCGGGCAGGGCCTCTACACGCAGGACGTGGCGGCGAACCGGGCGATCGTCGACGCGGTCGCAGCCGTGGCCGACGAGCGCGGCGTGCCGATGGCCCAGGTGGCCCTCGCGTGGGTCGCCGGCCGGCCGGCCGTGACGGCGCCGATCGTCGGCGCGACCCGGGAGCAGCACGTCGACGACGCCGCGGCCGCCGTCGAGCTGGAGCTGACGGCCGAGGAGGTCCGCCGCCTCGAGGAGGCCTACACCCCCCGGAACCCCTCCGGGTTCTGAGCCGCCCGGTCCCGGGGCCGCCGCCCCGGCCGGTCGGGGAGCGGGCCGGTCCGCCACCGAACCGGCCCGCTCCGGGCCGGCCCGCGGGGGCTATCCGCGCAGCGACCGCAGGTGCTCGACCGCCTGGGGCAGCACCTTCTTCAGGTCGCCCACGATCCCGAGGTCGGCGATCTCGAGGACGGGCGCCTGCTCGTCCTTGTTGACCGCCACGATGACCCGGGCGGTCTGCATGCCCGCCCGCTGCTGCACGGCCCCGGAGATCCCGCACGAGACGTAGAGCTGCGGGGAGACGGTGCGGCCGGTCTGCCCCACCTGCGCCTCGGGGCCGATCCACCCGGCGTCCACCGCGGCGCGGGAGGCGCCGATCGCCCCGCCGAGGACGTCCGCGAGCTCCTCGAGCGGGCCGAAGTCCCCGCCCGTGCCGCGGCCGCCGGCCACGACCACGCGCGCCTCGCCCAGGGCCGGCCGCCCGGAGGCGGGCAGCTCGGTGCGGCCGACCACGCGGGCGGCGGGGACCGTGTCCTCCACCTCGTGGACGTGCACCGCCGGGCGGTCCGCCCCGGCCGGGAGCCCGGTCGGGAGCTCGGCCGGGAGCTCCACCGAGTTGGGCCGGACGGCGGCCACCAGCACCGGGCTCGTGGCCCGGCACCGGGTGGTCCAGCCGCCGGCGAGGACGGACTTGGTCGCCACCAGGTCCGCGTCCAGGGCCACCACGTCGGTGATCACCCCGGCCTCGAGCCGCACGCCCAGGCGCGCGGCCACGTCCTTGGCCTCCGGGGTGTTGGGCAGCAGCACCGCCCCGGCGCCGCCGGCCCGGGCCGCGGCCGCCGCGAGCGCGACGGCGGGGGTGGTCAGCCGGTCGCCCGGGCCGGCCGCGGGGACGTGCACCGCGGCCACCCCGTGGCCGGCCAGCTCGTCGAGCAGCCCGTCCCCGGGGGCCGCGGGGAGCGCGGCGTGCGCCTCGCCCAGGGTGCTCGCGAGCACGAGCAGCTCCCGGTCGCCGCGGCGCAGCCGCTCCGTGGTGTCCAGCACCACCAGGGTCGTGGTCATGGGGTCCTCCTCCTGCCCGGGGACCCGGGCGGAACGTGATGGGATCAGACGTGACGAGGCAAGACGCGCTGGGGTCAGACGAGCTTCTGGGCCACGAGGAACTCGGCGAGGCGGATCCCGCCCTCGCCCTCGTCCACCACGACCTCCCCGGCGGTGCGCGGCGGGCGGGGCACCGCCTCGAGCACGCGGGTGAGGGAGCCGGCCAGGCCCACGTCGCCCGGGCCGAGCCCGAGGTCGGCGGCCGACCAGGTGCTCACGGGCTTCTTCTTGGCCGCCATGATCGCCTTGAAGTTCGGGTAGCGCGGGGTGTTGGCCCGGTCGGTGACGGCCACGAGCGCCGGCAGCTGCGCGACGAGCTCGAGGACCTCGGTCCCGGTGTGCCGGGCGGCGGTGAGCGAGGCGCCGTCCTCGGCGAGGGCCAGCGAGCTCGCGAAGCCGACGTGGGCCAGGCCGAGCCGCTCGGCCAGCTGACCGGGGACCAGGGAGGTCTCCCCGTCCGTGGACGCCATGCCGGTGAGCACGAGGTCCACCGGCCGGGACTCCTCCGCGGCGATCCGCTCGACCGCGGCGGCGAGCACCCGGGCGGTGACCCAGGCGTCCGAGCCGGCGAGGGCGTCGTCGAGCACGTGCACCCCGGCGTCGGCGCCCAGCTGCAGGGCGCGCTTGAGGGCGGCCGCGGCGTCCGCCGGACCCATGGTCAGGGCGAGGACCCGGTGACCGGCCTCCGCCCCGCCGGAGGCCTCGACGAGTTGGAGGGCGGCCTCGAGCGCGTACTCGTCGAGCTCGGAGAGGATTCCGGGGCCGCGCTCCAGCACGGGCGGGTCGCCGGTGAGGACGCGCTCGCCCTGGGCGTCGGGGACGTGCTTGACGGGGACGACGAGGGTCAGGGGCCGGTTCATGGTCTCCTCCGGACGGGGTGGGCGGGACACGGGCTCGGGGCTCAGCCGCCGGCGCGGCGCACGAGCCGCTCGGCGTGGCGGAGCAGGGGCTCGTCGACCATCCGGCCGCGGAACGTGAAGACGCCGGCGGCGTCCCGGGCGGCCGCGAGCAGCTCCCGGGCGGCGGCGACCTCCTCCTCGGCGGGGCGGTAGGCGGCGCGGACGGTCTCCACCTGGCCGGGGTGGATGCAGGCGGTGGCCGCGAAGCCCGAGGCGACGGCGTCGAGGGCCTCCTCGCGCAGCCCGTCGAGGTCGGCGATCTCGACGTGCACGGCGTCGATCGCGGGCTTGCCGGCGGCGCCGGCGGCCAGCAGCACCGCGGAGCGGGCGTGCCGGGCGACGTCCCGGTAGGCCCCGTCCGGGCGGCGGGACGAGCTGCCGCCCAGGGAGGCGACCAGGTCCTCGGCGCCCCACATCAGCGCCACCACGTTGGGGGCGCGGGCGATCCCGGCCGCGTGCACGACGCCCCGGGCGGTCTCGCACAGGGCGATCACGCGGTCCAGGCCCAGCTCCGCGGCGACGGCGAGCCGTTCGGCGGAGGCGGCCTTGGGCAGCATCACGGTGGTGTAGGCGGTGTGCCGCAGGGCGACGAGGTCGTGGGCGAAGTCCTCGGTGTCCTGGGCGTTGACCCGCACGACGGTGCGGGCCGGGTCCAGGGGCGTGGCCACGAGGGCGTCCCGGGCGGCGGGCTTGTCCGGCCCGGCCACGGCGTCCTCGAGGTCGAGGATCACGGTGTCGGCCCGCGCGGCGGCCTTGGCGTAGCGGTCCGGGCGGTCGGCCGGGCAGAACAGCAGGGCCGGGCCGAGGGCGGGGTCGTCGGTCACGGGCGGCTCCTTCGGTCGGGTGGCGCGGCGGGCGCGGGACGGGGCTCGGGCACCGGGGTCACTGCGGGGCGGCGTCGCGGGACCACACGAGCACGGAGCGGGTGCACTCGGCGACCACCACGCCGTCCTGGTTGCGCCCGACGTGCTTGATCCGCACGATCCCCTGCCCGGGCCGGGAGGAGGACGGGCGGGTGCCGAGGATCTCGGAGGACGAGTACAGGGTGTCCCCGTGGTGCAGCGGGTGCGGGAACCGCACCTCCTCGAAGCCGAGATTGGCGACGATGGTGCCCTGGGTCAGCTGCGCCACGGAGGCGCCCACGAGGGTGGAGAGCGTGAACATCGAGTTCACCAGCCGCTGCCCGAAGGGCTGGCGCCCGGCCCACGCGGCGTCGAGGTGCAGGGACTGGGTGTTCATGGTGAGGGTGGTGAACAGGACGTTGTCGGCCTCGGTCACCGTGCGGCCCGGGGCGTGCTCGTAGACGGTGCCCTCCTCGAACTCCTCGAACCACAGCCCGCGCTGGCGGACCACCTTGCGCGCTGCGCTCACGGCCGCCCCCTCACAGTCCCAGCTCGCGGGCGACGAGCATCAGCTGCACCTCGGTGGTGCCCTCGCCGACCTCGAGGATCTTGGAGTCGCGGTAGTGGCGGGCCACCCGGGTCTCGTTGATGAACCCGTAGCCGCCGAAGACCTGCGTGGCGTCCCGGGCGTTGTCCATCGCGGCCTCCCCGGCCACGAGCTTGGCGATCGCGGCCTGCGTCTTGAACGGCCGGCCGGCGAGCATCCGGGACGCGGCGTCGTAGTAGGCCAGGCGGGCGGTGTGCGCGCGGGCCTGCATGCGGGCGATCTTGAAGGAGATCGCCTGGTTCTCCCCGATGGGCCGGCCGAAGGAGGTGCGCTCGCCCGCGTAGCGCACCGACTCCTCGACGCAGCCCTGGGCCGCGCCGGTGGCCAGGGCCGCGATGGCGATGCGGCCCTCGTCGAGGATGGACAGGAAGTTGGCGTAGCCGCGCCCCTCCTCGCCCAGGAGGTGGTCCTCCGGGACGCGGACGTCCTGCAGGGACAGCGGGTGGGTGTCCGAGGCGTTCCAGCCGACCTTGTCGTAGGCCTTCTCGGCCCGGAAGCCGGGGGTGTCCGTGGGGACGATGATCGTGGAGATGTCCTTCCTGACCCGCCCGTCCGGCAGCTCCGTGGTGCCGGTGACCGCGGTGACGTTGACCAGGCGGGTGATGTCCGTGCCGGAGTTGGTGATGAACTCCTTGGCGCCGTCGACCACCCACTGCCCGTCCTCCCGCCGCGCGGTGGTGCGGGTGCCCCCGGCGTCGGAGCCGCCCCCCGGCTCGGTGAGCCCGAAGCCGGCGAGCGCCCGGCCCGTGGCCAGGTCGGGCAGCCACTGCTGCTTCTGCTCCTCGGTGCCGAAGCGGAAGATCGGCATGGCACCCAGCGACACCCCGGCCTCGAGGGTGATGGCCACGGACTGGTCGACCCGGGCGATCTGCTCGAGCGCCAGGCACAGGGCGAAGTAGTCCCCGCCCATCCCGCCGTACTCCTCGGGGAAGGGCAGGCCGAACAGCCCCAGCTCGCCCATCTGCGCCACGATCTCGTAGGGGAACTCGTGGTCCCGGTCGTAGCGGGCCGAGACGGGGGCGATCACCTCGTCGGCGAACTCCCGGACGGTGTCGGAGAGGTCCTGGTACTCCTCGTCGAGCTCGAAATTCATGCGCTGTGCTCCTGACTGGTCGGATCGGTGGCCGGCGGGGTCCCGGGCCCGGGCGCCGCCGGATCGGTGCCGGGTGCGGTGACGGGGATGTCGGCGGGGGCGTCGGGCACCACGCGGGCGAGCAGCTGGTGCAGCGTGACCCGCTCCCCGGCCCGCACGGACAGCTCCACGGTCCCGGCGGTGGGGGCGGTCAGCCGGTGCTCCATCTTCATGGCCTCGACGACCACCACGGTCTGCCCCTCCGCGACCCGCTCCCCCGCCGCCGCGGGGACCGCGACGACGGTGCCGGGCATGGGCGAGTGCAGCTCGGGCGCGGCGGGCCCCGCCGTGCGCTCCAGGGCCGCGAGCGCCCGCTCCAGCCGCTCCTCGCGGGTCAGCACGTGGAGCTCGACGGCGAACCCGTCCTCGCCCACCCAGACGCTGCCCGGCCCGGCCGCGACGTGGACGACGCGGGCCGTCCCGCCGGCCTCCAGCAGGTGCGCGGCCGCCCGGCCGGGCAGGGGCACCAGCCGCACGCCGTCGTCGACGACGGTGCGGCGGGGCTGCTCCAGCCCGTGGGCGAGCTCCACGGCCGGCCGGGCCCGGCCGGTGGGCCGCCAGCCCTCGGCGCGGGCCCAGGGCCCGGAGCCGGGCCCGGGGGCGGGCCCGGGGCCGGTCATGGGGCCGGGCGCGGCGGCCCGGGCGTGCAGGAAGGCTGCCGCGGCGGCGAAGTGGGTCTCGTCCGGGGTGGCGAACTCCAGCTCCGGCAGGCGCCGCTCGATGAGGGTGGTGTCCAGCTCCCCGGCGCGCACGGCGGGATCGGCGAGCAGGGCGCGCAGGTACTCGGTGTTGGTGCCCACCCCGAGCACCACGGTGTCCGCCAGGGCGGAGTCCAGCCGGTCCAGGGCCTGTTCGCGGTCCTCGCCCCAGGCGATCACCTTGGCCAGCATGGGGTCGTAGTCGGAGCCCACCGTGAGGCCCTCGGCCAGCGAGGAGTCCACGCGGATCCCGGGGCCGGTGGGCTCCTCGAGCGCCAGCACGGTGCCGGCGGTGGGCAGGAAGCCGCGCGCGGGGTCCTCGGCGTAGACCCGCGCCTCCACCGCGTGGCCGGTGAGCACCACGTCCTCCTGGGCCAGGGCCAGGGGCTCCCCCGCGGCGACGCGGAGCTGGTGCGCCACGAGGTCCACGCCGGTGATCAGCTCGGTCACCGGGTGCTCGACCTGCAGGCGGGTGTTCATCTCCATGAAGAAGAACTCCTCCGGCCGGTCCGCGGCCACGAGGAACTCCACGGTCCCGGCGCCCGCGTAGCCCACCGAGCGGGCCACCTGGCAGGCGGCCTGCCCGATCCGCTCCCGGGTGGCGGGGTCCAGCAGCGGCGAGGGCGCCTCCTCGATCACCTTCTGGTGCCGGCGCTGCAGCGAGCACTCGCGCTCGCCCAGGTGCACCACGGTCCCGTGCGTGTCGGCGAGGACCTGGACCTCGATGTGCCGGGGGGACTCGATGAGCCGCTCCAGGAACAGGGTGTCGTCCCCGAAGGCGGCGGCCGCGACCCGGCGGGCCGTGGCGAGGGCCTCGGGCAGCCGCTCGGGGGCCTCGACCACGTGCATGCCCTTGCCGCCGCCCCCGGCCGAGGGCTTGATCAGCAGCGGGTAGTCCATGCCGGCGGCGGCGGCCACCAGGGCGTCGTCGTCGAGGCCCGGGTCCGAGACCCCGGCCACGGTGGGCACTCCGGCGGCGGCCACGTGGCGCTTGGCGCGGATCTTGTCCCCCATGATCTCCAGGGCCTCGGCGCCGGGGCCGACGAAGGCGATGCCGGCCGCGGCGCACGCGCGGGCCAGGTCCGCGTTCTCGGAGAGGAACCCGTAGCCGGGGTGGACCGCCTGCGCCCCGGTGGCGAGGGCGGCCTCGACCACGGCGTCGATGCGCAGGTAGCTCTGCGCGGGGGCGGGCGGGCCCACGCACACGGCCACGTCGGCCTCGCGCACGTGCACCGCGTCGCGGTCGGCCTCGCTGTAGATCGCGACCGAGCGGATGCCCAGCGCCTTGAGGGTGCGCAGGATCCGGCGGGCGATCTCGCCGCGGTTGGCGACGAGGACGACGTCGAAGCGGCGCGGGGGCGTGCTGGGAGTCACGGGGTTCACATCCTGAAGAGGCCGAAGCCGGTCTCGGGCAGCGGGGCGCGGGAGCAGACCTCGAGGGCCAGCCCGAGCACCTCGCGGGTGTCGGAGGGGGCGATCACGCCGTCGTCCCACAGCCGGGCGGTGGAGTACCAGGGGTTGCCCTGCTCCTCGTACTGCCGGCGGATGGGCGCCATGAACGCCTCGCGCTCGGCAGCATCCCACTCCTGCCCGCGGGCGGCCAGCTGGTCGGCCTTGACGGTGGCCAGCACCGAGGCGGCCTGGGTCCCGCCCATCACCGAGATCCGCGCCTGCGGCCACAGGAACAGGAACCGCGGGGAGTAGGCGCGCCCGCACATGGAGTAGTTGCCGGCCCCGAAGGACCCGCCGATCACCACGGTGAGCTTCGGGACCCGGGTGGTGGCCACGGCGGTGACCATCTTGGCGCCGTGCTTGGCGATCCCGCCGGCCTCGTAGTCGCGGCCCACCATGAAGCCGGTGATGTTCTGCAGGAACAGCAGCGGGATCCCGCGCTGGTCGCACAGCTCGACGAAGTGGGCGCCCTTCATGGCCGACTCGGCGAAGAGCACCCCGTTGTTGGCCACGACGCCCACCGGGTGGCCGTGCAGGTGGGCGAAGCCGGTGACGAGCGTGGTGCCGTACTCCGCCTTGAACTCGGCGAAGCGGGACCCGTCCACGAGCCGGGCGATCACCTCGTGCACGTCGTAGCCGGCGTTGGGGTCCACCGGGACCGCCCCGGCCAGCTCGTCCTCGGCCACGGCCGGGGGCTCCGCCGGCCGGACCGGCCAGGCGCGGGGGGCGGGCGGGGGCAGGGTCGCGACGATGTCGCGGACGATCTCCAGGGCGTGCTCGTCGTTCTCCGCGAGGTGGTCGACCACCCCGGAGACGGCCGCGTGCAGCTCGCCGCCGCCCAGCTCCTCCGCGGTGACCTCCTCGCCGGTGGCGGCCTTCACCAGCGGCGGGCCGCCGAGGAAGATCGTGCCCTGTCCGCGCACGATCACGGTCTCGTCGCTCATCGCCGGCACGTAGGCGCCACCGGCCGTGCACGAGCCGAGCACCGCGGCGATCTGGGCGACGCCCGCGGCCGAGAGGTTCGCCTGGTTGTAGAAGATCCGCCCGAAGTGCTCGCGGTCCGGGAAGACCTCGTCCTGCATCGGCAGGAACGCCCCGCCGGAGTCCACGAGGTAGACGCAGGGCAGCCGGTTCTCGAGGGCGATCTCCTGGGCGCGCAGGTGCTTCTTGACCGTCATGGGGTAGTACGTGCCGCCCTTGACCGTGGCGTCGTTGCACACCACCATCACCTGCCGGCCGTGCACGAGCCCGATGCCGGCGATCAGCCCGGCCGCGGGGCACTCGTCGCCGTACATCCCCTCGGCCGCCAGGGCGCCGACCTCCAGGAACGGGCTGCCGGGGTCGAGCAGGTGGTCCACCCGCTCGCGGGGCAGCAGCTTGCCGTGGCCCACGTGCCGCTCCCGCGAGGCCGCCGGCCCGCCCTGCGCCACCCGGTCCAGGCGCTCCCCCAGCTCCTCGACGAGCCGGCGCTGGGCGGCCGCGTTGGCGGCGAAGTCCGGGCTGCCCGGGTCCACCTGGGTGCTCAGCGCGCGCATCCGTTCCTCCGTCCCGATCCGGCCCCGGTCCGGGCTGCCATTTCGGTTAGTCTTGACTAACTTGGTCGTCAGGTTAGTGGCGACTCACTAAAATGTCCAGGAACGCCCCGCCCCGCCGCCGGAAGAAGGACCGCATGCCGCAGACCGACCACAGACCCAGCCCGCCGCCCACCACGGTGCGCGGACAGGCGAAGGCCCGGCGCCGGCAGGACCTGCTCGCCGCCTCCGCCACGCTCTTCGCCGAGCGGGGCTTCGCCGGGGTCTCGATCGACGACATCGGCGCGGCCGCGGGCGTCAGCGGCCCCGCGGTCTACCGGCACTTCGCGAGCAAGCAGGCCGTGCTGGGCGCGGTGCTGCTCGAGGTCAGCCACGACCTGCTCGAGCGCGGCCGCGAGGTGGCCCGGCACGCCCCCGACCCGCAGCGGCGGCTGCGGGACCTGATCCGCTTCCAGGTCGACTTCGCCCTGCACCGCCCGGCCGTGATCGTGGTGCAGGACCGGGAGCTGCCCAACCTCACGGCCGAGGACCGCCGCACGGTGCGCGTGCTCCAGCGCGGCTACGTGACCCTGTGGGTCGAGGCCCTGCGCGAGCTCGCCCCCGCGCGGGAGGTCGCCGACCTCACTCTGCGCGCCCAGGCCGCCTTCGGGCTGATCAACTCCACCCCGCACTCCCTGCGGGCCGCGCAGCGGCTGCGCACCCCGCAGGAGCGGCTCGACGCCGCCCGGGCCGCCCTCGAGGAGATGGCCTGGGCCGCGCTGCGCACCGCGTTCCACCCGGAGCCCACCGGCGACCCAGGCCCCACCGGCGACCCGGATCCCACCAGCACAGGAGGCACCCCGTGACCCCCACCCCGGCCGTCCAGCCCTTCTTCGAGGAGGAGCACGAGGAGTTCCGCGACGTCGCCCGCGAGTTCGTGGCGCGCGAGGTCGCCCCCCACTACGCGCAGTGGGACGCCGAGCACCTGATGCCGCGCAGCATGTGGCGCGCCGCCGGCGAGGCGGGCCTGCTCGGCCTCGCCGTGCCGGAGGAGCACGGCGGCATGGGCCTGACCGACTACCGGTTCCGCGCCGTGCTCGACGAGGAGCTGGTCCGCGGCGGAGCCCTCGGCGTGGCCCTGGCGCTGCACCTCAACGACGACTGGGTGCTGCCCCACCTGCTGGCCCACGGCACCGCGGAGCAGCAGGCGCGGTGGCTGCCGCGGATCCTCACCGGGGAGCTGGTCACCTCGGTGGCCTGGACCGAGCCGGGCGCCGGGTCCGACCTGCGCGGGGTGCGCACGAGGGCCGTGCGCGACGGCGAGGACTGGGTGCTCAACGGCCAGAAGACCTTCATCGGCAACGGGATCAGCGGGGACGCCGCCCTGGTGCTGGCCCGCACGGACGGGCGCGCCGAGCGCGCCGGGGAGGACGGCTTCAGCCTCTTCCTGGTGCACAAGACGGACTCCCCCGGCTACGCGGTCGGCAAGCAGCTGGACAAGATGGGCGTGCGGGCCTCGGACACCGCCGAGCTGTTCTTCGAGGACGTCCGCGTCCCCGGCGCGAACCTGATCGGCGCCGAGGGCGGCGGGCTGCGCCAGATCCGGCAGCTGCTGCCCCAGGGGCGGCTGGCGGTCGCCGTGGCCGCGAGCGCCGTGGCGCGCGCCACGCTGGAGTCCACCCTGGACTACACCCGGGAGCGCACGGCCTTCGGCTCCCGGGTGCTGGACTTCCAGCACTCCCGGTTCGAGGTCGCGGAGCTGACGGTCGAGGTGGAGGTCACCGAGGCCTACGTCCAGCGGGCCGTGCTCGCGTTCAACGCCGGGGCGCTCGACGTCGTCGGGGCCTCCAAGGCCAAGTACTGGGCGAGCGAGCGGGCGAAGGCCGTCACGGACCGGTGCCTGCAGCTGCACGGAGGCTACGGCTACATCCTCGACTACCCGGTGGCCCAGGCCTACCTCGCCTCCCGGCTGCTGACGATCTTCGGGGGCACCAGCGAGATCCTGCGGGAGACGATCGGGCGGGACGCGGCCTCCGCCGGGTGAGGGCTGCCGCCGCGGGCCGCCGGGCAGGTTCGGGTCAGCGCACGCCCAGGGACGCCTGCCCGGGCCGGCGCGCTCCTGCGGGGGCCCCGAGCCGCTGGGACACCTCCCGGGCCGCCGCCACGGCGGCGGAGGAGAGCAGCTGGGCCTGTTCGGGCGTGACCCGGTAGCGCGGTGCCGCGATCATGACGGCCGCGACCGTCCGGTCCCGGTGGTCGCGGACGGCGGCGGCGACGCCGACCTCGTCCATCGAGGTCTTGCCGTAGTTGAGGGCCACTCCCTCCTCGGCGACCTGCCGCAGTGACTCCAGATAGGTCCCGACGCTCGCCTCGGTGGGGTCGGGCAGCTCGATGATCCCGGACAGCAGCAGCGCCTGCGCCCGCTCCGGCGGCTGCTCCGCGAGGAAGAGCTGCACCGAGGCGCTGAGCGCGGTGTTGTACCTGGTGCCCAGCGGCGTGGTGTGCTTGATCTGCCGCGGGCTCGGGATCTGCTCCACGCAGACGGCCTGATCGCCGCTCCAGACCATCAGCGCGCTCGTCTCCCCGGTCCGCTCGGTCAGCTCCAGCAGCACCGGGTACGCCGCGCGCCGCTCGTCCAGCTCGGCCAGCAGCGGTCCGGCCACGGAGATCAGGCCGAGGCCCAGGCGGTAGCGGCGCGTCTGCGGATCGCGCTCCACCACGTTCTCCTGCTCCAGGGTCGCCAGGAGCCGGGAGACGGTGCTCTTGTGCAGCCCCACACGGGCCGCGATCTCGGTCACCCCGAGCAGCGGTTCGTCCACGGAGAAGCAGCGCAGCACCCGCAGCGCGTGGGAGACGACGGACGCGGCGCGGGCCTCGCCGGCGGAGGTGTTCTCGGATGGTGGCGTCATAGGACTTCTCATTCTGCTCCACGGGGGCATCGGGTCCAGCGCGGCGTGTCCGGGAGGCGGGACCGCGGGTCGCGTTCCCTCCCCCGGACGCGCCGGGCCGGCAGGGTCGACGTGCTCGCCGCGGCCGCCGGAGGGGCCGCGGCGAGCACGGGCGTCACCGGTGCGGGAGCGGCTCCGTGGCGGGCTCCGGGGCGGGCTCAGGGGCGGGCTCCGGGTTGAGCTCGGGAACGACGGCGACGGTGCGCCGCGCGGATTCCTCCCCGTCCCCCGCAGAGGTGCCGTCGGTGCCGGGCACGTCCGGCGAGGGGTCGTTGACCTCCCGTTCCAGGCGCTCGGTCTCCGGGGTGCGGGTCACCAGCCGGCGCACGAGGTTCGCGATCATCAGGAGGATGACGAAGGAGAACGGGAAGGCCCCGATGATGGTGCCGGTCTGCACCGTGTCGACCACCGCGGTGCCGCCGAGGGTGAGCAGCGTGACCGCCACGGCGGCGATGCTGGCGACGAGCACCACGCGGAAGAACGGCCCGGCCCGGCGGGGCGCGGCGACGAACTCGGCCAGGGCGTGCGCGCCGGAGTCCAGGGAGGTGACGTAGTAGGTGGCGACCAGGACGGTGGCCACCACGAGCAGCAGCGAGCCGACGACGGGAACGGACTCGAGCATGACGAACAGGCCGCTGGAGGTGTCCGCCGCGACCGCCGCGGAGATGCCGCGGTCGCTGCGGTCGTCGTAGTGCAGGGCGGCCGAGCCGATGATCCCGATCCAGACCATGACGATCAGCGAGGGGATGACGGTGACCCCGATGACGAACTCGCGGATGGTGCGTCCGCGGGAGATGCGGGCGATGAAGCCGGCCACGAACGGGCTGAAGGCGATGACCCAGCACCAGATGAACACGGTCCACCAGCCGTTCCAGCTGTCCTGCCAGGTGGCGAGGCCCTGTCCCGCGGCGCCGGCGTCGGTCCAGAAGCTCATGGCCAGGAAGTTGGCGAGGAAGGACCCGAACGTCTGCGTGACGGTCGAGAGGATGAAGATCGTGGGGCCGGCGACGAGCACGGCCACGAGCAGCACGATGCTCAGCACGGAGTTCACCTCGCTGATCCGCTTCATGCCCTTGTTGATGCCGAAGAACGCGGAGGCCGCGGTGAGACCGGCCAGCCCGAGGATGACGAGCAACCAGATCCCGGGGCCGGTGGACAGCCCGGTGAAGGAGGCGAGCCCGGAGCTGAACTGCAGGGCGGCGAAGCCGAACGAGGTGGCCAGGCCCAGCACGGTCGCGATGATGGCCAGCAGCTCCACCACCACGCCCGCGCCGCGCTGGGACCACGTCGGGAGGATGTCCACGGTGGCCTCGCGGAAGGTGAGGGTCTTGCCGAGGTTGTGGTGGGAGTAGGCCAGGCAGACCGCGACCACGCAGTACATCGCCCAGGCGGTGAAGCCCCAGTGGAAGTAGGACCAGACCATCGCGCCGTCCGTCTCGCCGGTCTGCCCGGCCGGTACGACGGGGTTGTCGTCGCGCAGCAGGATGGGCTCGGCCACGGACCAGAAGATCAGCCCGATGCCCTGCCCGCAGGCGAAGAGCATCGAGTACCAGGCGAACTTGCCGTGCTCCGGGCGGGCGTCCGGGCCCCCGAGGCGGATGCCGCCGACCCGGCTGAAGGCCAGCCACGCGCAGACGGCGACCGCCACGAGGGAGTACACGACGAACAGCCACGTGAAGTTCCCGGTGACGAAGGTGCGCGCCGCGGAGATGGCCTCGGCGGCGCCGCCCGGGTTCACGGTGACCACCACCAGCACGGCGACGATGAGCACCGGGGGCAGGACCGTGATGACGGCCCGGTCCAGAGCGGGCAGGTGCCGGCCCCGGAACCGGGGCACGATCCCGGTCTCGGCTGCGGACCCCGCAGGGACGTCGGTCTTCTTCATGTCGTTCTCACTTCCCGAACTCGCTGGTGACCGCCCGGACGATGCCGGAGCGGACGGTGGAGAGCAGCAGCTCGCCGCGTTCTGCGGTGGCGCCTGTGGGGGACGAGAGGCACCCGGAGCTCGGAGTACGGGCCGGGTCCTCGGGGAAGATGTCGTAGGGGGTCAGCTCGGCGGGGGGATGGGCGGGCGCCCGGGACATGTCGACCTTGTCGGGGTGCAGGTGGAGCATCAGCGCGGTCTCGAGCACTCCCCCGTGCTCCACGTCCCAGCCGAGGAAGCCGTCGGGGAAGACGGCCTCCAAGGCCTGCTCGTCGACGAAGTCCCAGTAGGAGAGCAGCATGGCCCGGCTGTCGTCGAGGCCGAGGGACCGGGCCTGCCGCACCGCGAGGTCGAGTCCTTCGTAGAGGAACTGGTAGTTCTCGTAGTGGCCGTTGACCACCACGATCCGGCGGATGCCGTGGCGGAAGAACTCCAGCACGACGTCCTGGGTCTGCAGCACCAGGGCCTGCCCGGACAGACTCGCCGTGCCGGGCCGGTGGTTGCCGCCGCCGGACCGGGGCTGGGACTTGTAGCCGTAGCTGAAGGCCGGTGCCACCAGGGCGCCGAGCTCCTCCGCCGCTGCGGCGCAGACGGCGCGGGAGAGCATCGCGTCCACCCCCAGCGGCAGGTGGGGGCCGTGCTGCTCCGTGGCCCCCGTGGGGATGAGCACCAGTCCCTGGCCGCCGGCCACGTAGTCCTGGTAGCTGTGCGCGTCGAGGTCCTCGAGTGAGCGGGTGGTGACCACCGTGTTCCTTCCGTGCCGTGGGTGCGGCTGTGGTGCGGCTGTGATGTGGCGCGGCTGCGCGGTGTGGCAGCGGATGCCGCCGGTGACGGCGGCGGCGCGCTGCGGCGCCGCCGCCGGGCTCCACCTAGGCGGAGACGATGTTGTGCTCGGGACCGTACGGGAACTTGGTGATGTTCTCGGCCCCGTCCTCGCCGACCACGAGGATGTCGTGCTCGCGGTAGCCGCCGGCGCCCGGCTCGCCGTCGGGCACCGTGATCATCGGCTCCATGGACACGACCATGCCCGGCTCCAGCACCGTGTCGATGTCCTCGCGCAGCTCCAGGCCCGCCTCACGACCGTAGTAGTGGCTGAGCACCCCGAAGGAGTGGCCGTAGCCGAAGGTGCGGTTGGCCAGCAGTCCGTGGGAGACGAAGATCTCGTTGAGCTCCGCGGCGATGTCCTTGCACACCGCGCCCGGCTTGATCAGATCGAGGCCGCGCTCGTGCACCTGGACGTTGATCTCCCACAGCTCGCGCGAGCGGGCGTCCGGTTCACCCAGGAACAGGGTGCGCTCCAGAGCGGTGTAGTACCCGGAGGTCATCGGGAAGCAGTTCAGGGACAGGATGTCCCCGCGCCGCAGCTTCCGGGTGGTGGCCCAGTTGTGGGCGCCGTCGGTGTTGATCCCGGACTGGAACCAGACCCAGGTGTCGCGGACCTCGCGGTGCGGGAAGGTGCGGGCGATCTCGTGGACCATGGCCTCGGTGCCGGCGAGCGTGACCTCGTACTCGGTGACGCCCTCACGGATCGCGGCGCGGATGGCCTCGCCGCCGAGGTCGCCGATGCGGGCACCGTGCTTGATGACCTCGATCTCCTCGGCGGACTTGACCATGCGCTGGCGCATCGCCTCCTGGGAGACGTCGGTCAGCTCGGCGCCCTCGAACGCGGCCTGGATGCGCCTGCGGGTCAGCAGCGGCAGGGCGTCGTCCTCCACGCCGATCCGCCGGGCCTGCACCCCGCGCCGGCGCAGCACCTCCTGGAGGGCGAAGTAGAAGTTGTCGCGCTGCCAGTCGGTGTAGACGACGTTGTCGCCGTAGCTGGTGCGCCACGGCATGCCGGCGTCGATGTTGGCGGTGACCGTGACGGAGTCGTCGGCGGTGACGACCAGGGCGTAGTTGCGGCCGAACGTGGTGTAGAGGAAGTCCGAGTAGTACTTGATGCCGTGGTAGCTGGTCAGCACGACGGCGTCGAGCTGCTTGTCGGCCATGATCCTCCGCAGGCCGGCGAGGCGGCGCTCGAACTCGGCGTCGGAGAAGGTCAGCTGCTCCTTCTGCCCGTTGTGCAGGATCTTCAGGCGCTCGAGCTCGGCGACCGAGGAGGCGGTGGGAACGGTGGTGGGCGAGGTGGTCATGGTCGTCCTTTCGTGGAGCGGGTCCCGCGCGGAATGCCCGGGATGGGTCATGGGAGGCGCCGCACCGCGATTTCGGTGCCGCCGGCCTCGACGATGGTGCGGATGGCGCTGGCGCGCCCGGTAGCCGCTGGTCGATTCCGTCCCGGTCGCTGTGTGTTGCACTGATCACAACCGAGTTGCCTCACTGTAGGAAGTGATGTCCGCCACGGTCAAGGGTTGCGGCAATAACTCGGGCAATCCTTCGACATTGCGGTAGCCGAGGACATCAATCAGAGACACGGGTGTTGCAGGCAATGCAACAGAACGGACCCCGATCGAGCCCCTTCCGCGCCCAGCGACGAAGAGACCACCTGCTCGAGGGCTGCAACACTCTTCCGGAACTTGTATATGCGTGATATATCTGTTGACGACGTAGGTGTCGGCTACCGCACGAGCAGGGGGTGCCATGCGTCAAGGTCGACCCGGGACGTCGGAGGGCCTGGACCCGCTGCCGAGCGCGCAACCGGGCCTGACGCTCCCTGCCGACGCCTGTGAGCGCTCGATCGAGCAGATCGGTCGCGGCAGTTGAGCACCACTGTGGCGGCGATCCCCCTCGCGCACGGTGACGGCCGTCAGGCCGTCGCCGCACAGGGAACCGCCGGGTCCGAGTACACCTGTCCGCCTGCCACCACGGGCTCCCCGCCAGGGGCGCCGAGCCGTCAGCCCGTCTTCTTCCGCGGAACACGGAGGTGCTCACCGATCGCGCCCCGGGCATCTCCACCGACGGCGAGAATCCTCATCCGTACGGCCGGATCCGGTGCCGCTCAACGCGCCGCTGCGTCCGGCTTTCCCCGACGACATGACCGACGCCCGCTCGAACGCACGTCCAGGAGACGATTCCGATGACCCATGTTCTTCCGTTCACCGAGATCGACCTGTCCGACCTCCCGGAGGTGGGGGGCAAGAACGCCTCCCTGGGGGAGCTGATCCGTAGTCTGAGCGGCGCCGGGGTGCAGGTGCCCGGCGGCTTCGCCACCACGGCCACGGCCTTCCGGGAGTTCCTGGCGGCCTCGGGGCTCCAGACGCGGATCGCCGGGGTCCTGGAGGGCCTCGACGCCGGCGACGTGGGCGCCCTAGCCGCCGCCGGCGGCCGGATCCGTGCGCTGATCCGGTCCGCGCCGCTGCCGTCCGCCCTGGAGGAGGCGGTCCGCGCCGCGTACGCGGAGCTCTCCGCCGCCCAGCCCGAGGGGGTGGAGGTGTCCTGGGCGGTGCGCTCCAGCGCCACGGCGGAGGACCTGCCGGACGCCTCCTTCGCCGGACAGCAGGAGACCTACCTCAACGTGCGGGGGGTGGAGAACGTCCTGGCCGCGGTCAAGGACGTCTTCGCGTCCCTGTACAACGACCGGGCGATCGCCTACCGGGTCCACCACGGCTTCACCCACGCCGAGGTCGCACTGTCGGTGGGGGTGCAGAGGATGGTGCGGTCCGACGTGGGCGCCTCGGGGGTGATGTTCACCATGGACACCGAGTCCGGCTTCACCGACGCGGTGTTTCTCACCTCCTCCTACGGGCTGGGCGAGGCGGTGGTGCAGGGGGCGGTGAACCCGGACGAGTTCTACGTCCACAAGCCCGCCCTGGCCGCGCACCGCCCGGCGGTGCTCAAGCGCGGACTCGGCGAGAAGGCCCTGCAGATGACCTACACGGACTCCCGGGACCTGGGGGCGACGGTGGGTTTCGTGCCCGTGCCGGCGGAGCTGCGGGCCCGCTTCAGCCTCACGGACGCGCAGGTCGAGCAGCTGGCCCGCTACGCGGTGGCCATCGAGGCCCACTACGGCCGCCCGATGGACATCGAGTGGGGCCTGGACGGGACCGACGGGCGCCTCTACATCCTCCAGGCCCGCCCGGAGACCGTCGTCTCCCGCCGGGCGGCCGGCGTGGTCTCCCGCTACCGGCTCGAGGGCCACGGCCCGGTGCTGACCCGGGGCCGGGCGATCGGCCAGCGCATCGGCGCCGGACAGGTCCGCGTCCTGGCCTCCCACCAGGAGATGGCCTCCTTCCAGGCCGGGGACGTGCTGGTGGCCTCGATGACGGACCCGGACTGGGAGCCGATCATGAAGAAGGCCGCCGCGATCGTCACCGACCGCGGCGGGCGCACCTGCCACGCGGCGATCATCGCCCGGGAGCTGGGCATCCCGGCCGTGGTCGGGGCCGGGGACGCCACGGCGGTGCTGGCCGACGGGGACCCGGTGACGGTCTCCTGCGCCGAGGGCGAGGCGGGTCTGGTCTACCAGGGCCTGCTGGACTACACCGTGGAGGAGACCTCCCTGGGATCCATGCCCGAGGCGCCGCTGAAGATCATGATGAACGTCGGCACTCCCGAGCAGGCCTTCGCCTTCGCCCAGCTGCCGAACCACGGGGTGGGACTGGCCCGGCTGGAGTTCATCATCAACCGGCAGATCGGCATCCACCCCCTGGCCCTGCTGGCCCTGGAGCGCGACGAGGCGAGCCTGCCGGTGGAGCTGGCCGGACAGATCCGGGAGCGGATCGCCGCCTACGACGGTCCGCGGGAGTACTACGTGCAGCGCCTGGCCGAGGGCATCGCCACGATCGCGGCGGCCTTCGCCCCCGAACCGGTGATCATCCGGCTGTCGGACTTCAAGTCCAACGAGTACGCCAACCTGCTCGGCGGCCCGAGCTTCGAGCCGGAGGAGGAGAACCCCATGATCGGGTTCCGCGGCGCCTCCCGCTACCTCTCCCCGGCCTTCCGGGCGGCCTTCGAGCTCGAGTGCGCGGCGGTGCGGCACGCGCGCACCGCCATGGGCCTGACCAACATCAAGCTCATGGTCCCGTTCGTGCGCACCGTGGCCGAGGCCCAGGGCGTGGTGGAGCTGCTGGCCGCCAACGGCCTGGCCCGCGGGGAGGACGGCCTGGAGATCGTCATGATGTGCGAGCTGCCGGCCAACGCGCTGCTGGCCGAGGAGTTCCTGGAGCACTTCGACGGGTTCTCCATCGGCTCCAACGACCTCACCCAGCTCACCCTGGGCCTGGACCGCGACTCCGCCCTGGTCGCCTCCTCCTTCGACGAGCGCGACCCGGCGGTGAAGAAGCTGCTGGGCCTGGCCATCGCCGCCTGCCGGGCGCAGGGCAAGTACGTCGGGATCTGCGGGCAGGGCCCCAGCGACCACCCCGACCTGGCCGCCTGGCTGCTGGAGCAGGGCATCGACTCGGTCTCCCTGAACCCCGACGCCGTCGTGGACACCTGGCTCTCCCTGGCCCGCACCGCACCCCAGCCCAGCACCTGAGACGCCCCGTCCCGGTGCCCCGCGCGCCGGGACGGGGCGTCGGGGCGCACGACGAGAGACAGGCACGCAAGGACATGACCGACACCTGCCCCGTGGCGTTCTTCGTCTCGGACAGCACCGGCATCACCGCCGAGACCCTGGGCAGCACCCTGATCACGCAGTTCCCGGACCAGCCCTTCGAGCGCCACACCGTGCCGTTCGTCGTCACCGTGGAGCGTGCCCGGCAGGTGGCGGCCCGCATCGACGCCGTGGCCGCCGCCGGGCGGGTGCCGGTGGTGTTCTCCACGGTCGTCGACCCGGACATCCGCGGCGTGCTCGCCGGCAGCCGCGGCTTCTTCGTGGACCTGTTCGGCACCCACATCCCCCAGCTCGAGACCGCGCTGCACGCCACGGCCAGCCTGCAGCCGGGCAGAGCCCACGGTCTGGGCGACGCCATCCACTACCAGAGGCGGATGTCGGCGGTGGAGTACGCCATGGAGCACGACGACGGGCAGTCCGTCCGGGCGCTCGAGCGGGCGGACCTGATCCTCATCGCCCCGTCGCGCTGCGGCAAGACCCCCACCAGCATGTACCTGGCCCTGCAGCACGGCATCCGCGCCGCCAACTTCCCCCTGGTGGACGAGGACTTCGAGCAGCACTGCCTGCCCGCACCCGTGGCGCCCTACGCCGGCAAGTGCTTCGGGCTCACCTCCTCACCGATGCGGTTGAGCCAGGTCCGCCAGGAACGACGACCTGCGACGGTCTACGCCTCCCTCGCACAGTGCTCGTACGAGCTGCGCAACGCCGAGGAGATGTACGTCCTGAACGGCATCCCGCACGTCAGCTCCGCCTCCATGTCCGTCGAGGAGATCTCCGCCATGATCCTCCAGCAGATGCAGTTCGACGACGCCGCCCCTTGACAGGAGGGGTGCTCTCGCGGAGACTTTCGCCACCCATGATGTTGCGTAATGCGATGCATGTTGCAAAAGATGAGTCGAGCCGATGTTCCGGCCGAGGCTCCCCGGCCACCGGTGGCGGTGGCCGCCACCCAGACAGAGAGGAAGACGCGATGTGCCGAGTCGACCGCGCGGTGTCCCCGGACAGAAGTCGGAGGTGGCGCACGGAGACGCCCCCGGCACCGGCCTCGGTGGCCGGAGAGGCCCACGAGGCAGCAGGATGAGCGCCGGCTGCGTGTCCGGGCAGCTTCCGGTGCCGGGCGCGGGCCGTGAGGAGCAGGGACCGGCGGCCACCCCTCCGGGCGGTGGAGCGGGCTCCACCGGGCGGGCCCGGGTCGAGCGCCTGGTGACCTCCGGGACCTTTTCCCTCGACGGAGGCACGTGGCAGGTGGAGAACAACGTGTGGATCGTCGGCGACGACGAGCAGTGCGTGGTCATTGACCCCGCCCACGACGCCGCTGCCGTGACCGCGGCCGTGGGGGACACCGGCCGGTCCTACTCCGACTTAGGCACCATCATCGAGTCCATCCGCACCCGGCTGCTCACCCTCCCGCCGGCCACGGAGGTCCTCCCCGGCCACGGGGAGCCCACCACGGTCGGCGCCGAGGCCCCCCACCTGCAGGAGTGGATCGACCGCGGCCTCTGACGCCCCGGGTGCCGCCGCAGCCGCTCCGGCACCCGGGCCGAGCGCCGGCACCCCACCCGCCCCTCACCCCACACCCCACACCCCCGAGAGGTCGGCCGCACCCCGCCCCGGCGGCCGCGTACGGCCTCACGACGAAGGAGAATCGTGTCCCACCATCCGATCCGAGTGGCCGTGGCCGGTGTCGGCAACTGCGCCTCGTCCCTGATCCAGGGCGTGCACT
>NZ_WOGU01000011.1:0-161753 GCF_009735315.1 Kocuria sediminis | reverse complement strand
GACCCGGCCGTCGTCGATGAGCAGCGGGTCGCCCACGTGCACGTCGCCGGGCAGGCCCTTGTGGGTGGTGGAGCACAAGGTCGCGGTGCCCTCGACGTCCTCGACCGTGATCGAGAACTCGTCGCCGGGCAGCAGCTCGTGGGGGCCGTCGGCGAAGCGGCCGAGCCGGATCTTGGGCCCCTGCAGGTCGGCGAGGATCGCGACGGTCTGCCCGGCATCCGTCGAGGCCCGGCGCAGGTTCTCGTAGGACGCGTCGTGCACGGAGTGGTCGCCGTGGCTCATGTTGAGCCGGGCCACGTTCATGCCCGACCGGATCGCCTGGGAGAGGTTCTCGTAGGAGGAGATGGCCGGGCCGATCGTGGCCACGATCTTTGCTCGTCGCATGTGTGCCGCCTTGGGTTGTGGGGTGTCACCGCGGGTGGACGCACAAGAAAGAACGACCGGGACGCCGCGCGGGCGCGGCGGAGCTCCCGGCCGCTCTGCCTGGTTGTCCTGCCCCGGAGCGGGGAGGTCGTTCCCAGCCTACCAACGCGGCACGCAGTGTCGAGGCCGCGGCTCCCCCGGCGCCCGTCCGCCGGCGCCCGTCCGACGACGACGACGCGGCCCGCACCCCGGGTGTGGGGTGCGGGCCGCGCCGTGGTCCGTGCCGCGGTTTGTGCCGCGCTCCGTGTCGTGGGCCGGTACCTACATGCTGAGGTCGATGGCCCGGTCCGTGGGGGCCACCGGCGCCGGCAGGCGGGTGGAGCCCGTGAGGAACCGCTCGACGGCGGCCGCGCAGGCCCGGCCCTCGGCGATCGCCCACACGACCAGGGACTGGCCCCGGCCCGCGTCGCCGCAGGAGAACACCCCGTCCACGTTGGTCATGTACTGGTCGTCGCGGGCCACGTTGGTCCGCCCGTCCAGCTCCGCGCCGATCTGCGCGGTGATGTCCTCGGACTCGTTGCCGGTGAAGCCCAGCGCCAGGAACACCAGGTCCGTGGGCAGGACCTTCTCCGTGCCCTGCTTCGGGGCGCGGCGGCCGTCGGGCAGGTACTCGGTCTCGGCGACCTTCAGCCCGGTCAGCTTCCCGTTCTCGCCCACGAACTCCACGGTCGAGGCCATGTAGGTCCGATCGCCGCCCTCCTCGTGGGAGGTGGAGACCTCGAAGACCTTCGGCATCATCGGCCACGGGTCGGCGTCGGAGCGGTCGGCGGCGGGCTTGCGCCCGATCGCCAGGGACGTGATCGACGCGGCGCCCTGGCGGTTGGCGGTGCCGATGCAGTCGGAGCCGGTGTCGCCGCCGCCGAGCACGATGACGTGCTTGCCCTCGGCGGAGATCTGTCCCTCGACCTGGTCGCCGGCCACCACGCGGTTGGCCTGCACCAGGTAGTCCATCGCGAAGTGCACGCCCTCGAGGTCGCGGCCCGGGATCGTCAGGTCGCGCGGGCGGGTGGCGCCGGTGGCGACCACGACCGCGTCGTAGCGGCGCTTGAGCTGGTCCCAGGTGATGTCCTTGCCGATCTCCACGCCCGGGCGGAAGCGGGTGCCCTCGGCGCGCATGACGTCCAGGCGGCGGTCGAGGACCTCCTTCTCCATCTTGAAGTCGGGGATGCCGTAGCGCAGCAGCCCGCCGATCCGGTCGTCGCGCTCGTAGACGGCGACCGTGAACCCGGCCTGGGTGAGTTGCTGGGCCGCGGCGAGCCCGCCGGGCCCGGAGCCCACGACCGCCACGGTCTTGCCGACCAGCCGCTGCGGGACGAACGGCTTGATGATGCCCTCATCGAAGCCCATCTCGCCGATCGAGTACTCGATCTGCTTGATGGTCACCGCCGGCTGGTTGATCCCCAGCACGCACGAGGACTCGCACGGGGCCGGGCAGACCCGCCCGGTGAACTCCGGGAAGTTGTTGGTGGCGTGCATGCGCTCCACCGCCTCGGCGTCGAGCCCGCGCCACACGAGGTCGTTCCACTCCGGGATCAGGTTGCCCAGGGGGCAGCCCTCGTGGCAGAAGGGGATGCCGCAGTCCATGCACCGGCCGGCCTGCTTCTGCAGCACCCCCCGGTCCTGGGCCTCCTGGACCTCCTTCCAGTCCATGATCCGGACCGGCACCGGCCGCTTGGGGCGGTCGACGCGCTCGGTCACCTTCAGAAAACCGCGCGGATCAGCCACGGGTCGTCACCTCCAGGATCTTGTGCCAGGCCTCGTCGCCGTCGGGGTCCTGCCCCCGGGTCGCGGCCTCTTCGCGGATGCCCTGCACCGCGGCGTACTCCCGCGGCAGGACCTTGGTGAACCGGCCCAGCGTGGCCACCGGATCGGCAAGCAGCCGGTCCGAGAGCTCGGAGCCGGTCTCCTCGCCGTGCTTCGTGATGAGCGCCAGAACCGCCTCGGCGTCGGCCTCGTCCAGCGGCAGCAGCTGCAGCTCCCCGCTGTCCCGGGCCTGCTTGTTGACGGAGGTCTCGGCCAGGTCGATGACGTAGGCGACGCCGCCGGACATGCCGGCGCCGAAGTTGCGCCCGGTGCGGCCCAGCACCAGGGCGGTGCCGCCGGTCATGTACTCGCAGCCGTGGTCCCCGATGCCCTCGACCACCGCGGTGGCCCCGGAGTTGCGCACCAGGAAGCGCTCGCCCACGGTGCCGCGCAGGAAGATCTCCCCGCTCGTGGCGCCGTAGCCGATCACGTTGCCGGCGATGACGTTCTCGGAGGCCTCGAACACGGCGTCCCGCTCGGGGCGCACGATGATCCGCCCGCCGGAGAGGCCCTTGCCGGTGTAGTCGTTGGCGTCGCCCTCCAGCCGCAGGGTGATGCCCTGCGGCAGGAACGCGCCGAGCGACTGCCCGGCCTGGCCGGTGAGCGTCACGTCGATGGTGTCGTGGGCGAGCAGGTCCGTGCCGAAGGTGCGCGTCACCACGTGCCCGAGCATCGTGCCGACCGCCCGGTCGGTGTTGATGATGTGCTGCTGGATCCGCACGGGCTCCCGCTTCTCGAGGGCGGGCCGGGACAGGCGGATGAGCTCGTTGTCGAAGTGCTTCTCCAGCTCGTGGTCCTGGCCGCGCATGTTGCGGACGGCGGCGCCGCGGTGCTCGAGCACCGTGGAGTGCAGGATCGGGGACAGGTCCAGCCCGTGGGCCTTCCAGTGCTCGATCGCGGCCTTGGTCTCCAGGACCTCGGCGTGCCCGACGGCCTCCTCGATCGAGCGGAACCCGAGCTGGGCCAGGTACTCCCGGACCTCCTCGGCGATGAACTCGAAGAAGTTGACCACGTGCTCGGCCTTGCCGGTGAAGCGCTTGCGCAGCTCCGGGTTCTGCGTGGCCACGCCCACCGGGCAGGTGTCCAGGTGGCACTTGCGCATCATGATGCAGCCCTCGACGATCAGCGGGGCCGTGGCGAAGCCGAACTCCTCCGCCCCGAGCAGCGCCGCGATGACCACGTCGCGGCCGGTCTTCATCTGCCCGTCCGCCTGGACGACCACCCGGTCCCGCAGCCCGTTGAGCATCAGCGTCTGCTGGGTCTCGGCGAGGCCGAGCTCCCAGGGGGCGCCGGCGTGCTTGAGCGAGTTCAGCGGGGCCGCGCCGGTGCCGCCGTCGTGCCCGGAGACGAGCACCACGTCGGCCTTGGCCTTGGTGACGCCGGAGGCCACCGTGCCGATGCCGATCTCCGAGACCAGCTTCACGTGCACCCGGGCCCGCGGGTTGGAGCGCTTGAGGTCGTAGATCAGCTGCGCCAGGTCCTCGATCGAGTAGATGTCGTGGTGCGGCGGCGGGGAGATCAGCGACACCCCGGGGGTGGAGTGGCGCGTCCGGGCGATCCAAGGGTAGAGCTTCTGGGCCATGAGCTGGCCGCCCTCGCCGGGCTTGGCGCCCTGGGCCATCTTGATCTGGATGTCGTCGGCGTTGGTGAGGTACAGGCTCGTGACGCCGAAGCGCCCGGAGGCCACCTGCTTGATCGCCGAGCGGCGCTCCGGGTCGAGCAGCCGCTCGACGTCCTCGCCGCCCTCACCGGTGTTGGACTTGGCGCCGAGCCGGTTCATGGCGATGGCCAGCGTCTCGTGCGCCTCCTGGGAGATGGAGCCGTAGCTCATCGCGCCGGTCTGGAAGCGCTTGACGATCGAGCTGACGGGCTCGACCTCCTCCAGCGGCACCGGCCGGCGGTCGGAGGAGAAGCCGAGCAGCCCGCGCAGGGTCAGCAGCTTCTTGGTCTGGTCGTCCACGAGCTTCGTGTAGGACTTGAAGATGTCGTAGCGGCCGCTGCGGGTGGCGTGCTGCAGCCGGAAGACGGTCTGCGGGTTGAACAGGTGCGGCGGGCCGTCGCGGCGCCAGTCGTACTCCCCGCCGGTCTCGAGGTCGCGGTAGGGCTCGGTCACGCCGTCCGCGGGGTAGGCCCGGCGGTGGCGGGAGGCGGTCTCCTCGGCGATGACGCCGAGGCCGATGCCGCCGATCTGGGTGTGGGTGCCGGTGAAGTAGTCGTCCACCAGCTCCCGGGACAGGCCCAGGGCCTCGAAGACCTGGGCGCCGCAGTAGGACGACACCGTGGAGATGCCCATCTTGGACATGATCTTCTGCACGCCCTTGCCCAGGGCCTTGATCAGGTTCTGCACGGCGTGCTCGGTGGTGATCCCGGTCAGGTCGCCCGAGCGCACGAGCTCCTCGGCGGACTCCATCGCCAGGTACGGGTTCACCGCGGAGGCGCCGTAGCCGATGAGCAGGGCCACGTGGTGGACCTCGCGGACGTCGCCGGCCTCCACGATCAGCGCCACCTTGGTGCGGGTGGCCGAGCGCAGCAGGTGGTGGTGCACCGCGGAGGTGAGCAGCAGCGACGGGATGGGCGCCCACGCGCCGTTGGAGTCGCGGTCCGAGACGATGACGTACTCCACGCCGCGGGCCACGGCCGCGGAGACCTTCTCGCAGATCTCGGCGATCCGGGCGCGCAGGGACTCGGCCCCGCCGTCGGGCCGGTACAGCCCGCGCACCCGGAGCGCGGCGGGCATCCCGTCCTCGCCCTCGATGTGCAGGAACTGGTCCAGCTGATCGTTGTCGATGACCGGGAAGTCCAGGGCGATCTGGCGGGTGCGCACCCGCTCGGTGGTCAGCAGGTTCCCCGACGGCCCCACGGATCCGCGCAGGCTGGTGACCAGCTCCTCGCGGATCGCGTCCAGCGGCGGGTTGGTGACCTGCGCGAAGGACTGCACGAAGTAGTCGAACAGGGTGCGGGACTTCTCGGAGAGCACGGCGATCGGGGTGTCGGTGCCCATGGCGTAGATGGGCTCGGCGCCCTTGGCCGCCATCGGCCCCACGATCATCTTGAGCTCCTCCTGCGTGTACCCGAAGGTCTTCTGGCGCAGGGTGATCGAGGAGCGCGGGTGGACCATGTGCTCGCGCTCGGGCAGGTCGGCGATGTCGACGATGTTGCCGTCGGCCCACTCCTCCCAGGGCGCCGCGGAGGCGATCTCGGCCTTGATCTCGGCGTCCTCGACGATCCGCCCGCGGGCGGTGTCGACGAGGAACATCGTGCCCGGGGACACCCGGCCCTTGCGCACGACCTTGCGGTCGCCGATGTCGACGACGCCGACCTCGGAGGCCAGGATGACGAGCCCGTCGTCGGTGACCCAGAACCGTCCGGGGCGCAGGCCGTTGCGGTCCAGCAGCGAGCCGACCTGGACGCCGTCGGTGAAGGCGACCGCGGCGGGACCGTCCCACGGCTCCATGAAGGAGGCGTGGTAGCGGTAGAACGCCTTGCGGGCCGGGTCCATGGTCTCGTGGTTCTCCCAGGCCTCCGGGATCATCATCATCATGGCCTGGGTGACGGGCCGGCCGGAGAGCACGAGCAGCTCGGCCACCTCGTCGAGGGACTGGGAGTCGGAGGCGCCCTCGGAGCAGATCGGGAACAGCTCCTCGGGGTTGCGGCCCAGCAGCGGGGACTTCAGCTGCGACTGGCGGGCGCGCATCCAGTTGCGGTTGCCCTTCACGGTGTTGATCTCGCCGTTGTGCGCCAGGGTGCGCATGGGCTGGGCCAGCGGCCAGGAGGGGAACGTGTTGGTGGAGAAGCGCGAGTGCACGATCGCCAGCTCGGTGGCGAACCGCTCGTCGGCCAGGTCCGGGTAGAACGGCTCCAGCTGCTGGGTGGTCAGCATGCCCTTGTAGACGATGGTCCGCGAGGACAGGGAGGGGAAGTACACGCCGGCCTTGTTCTGGGCGCGCTTGCGCAGCCGGAAGGCCTTCTGGTCCAGGCGGCGCCGGGCGGCCTCGTCCTCGGGCGCGGGGGCGGCCTCGGCCACGAAGAGCTGGACGAACCAGGGCATGACCTCGCGCGCGGAGCGGCCCACCACGGACTCGGCGACCGGGACCGGGCGCCAGCCCAGGACCTGCAGCTCCTCGGAGGCGGCGAGCTCCTCGAGCGCGGCCTGGATCTGCTCCGCGTTCACCCCGCCGTGCGGCAGGAACGCGGTGCCCACGGCGTAGCCGCCCAGGGGCGGCAGCTCGAAGTCCACGACCGCCCGGAAGAACGCGTCGGGCAGCTGGGTGAGCAGCCCGGCGCCGTCCCCGGTGCCCTCGTCCCCGCCCACGGCACCGCGGTGCTCCAGGTTGCGCAGGGCGGTCAGGGCCGCGTCGACGATCTCGTGGGTGGGGGTGCCGTTGAGGGTCGCGACCACGGCGAGCCCGCACGCGTCCTTCTCCTCGTCCGGGTGGTAGAGGCCCTGCTCCTCGGGCGCGTTCGAGAACTGCTCGAACGGCGACGTCGCCTGGTCCTCGGCGATCTCGGCCGGGTCGGCCGGACGCGGGTCCGTGCCGTGCTGGTCGGAATTGTCACCGGGGGTGCCGGCGGGGGTAGAAGTCATGACAGACGTCTCCTCACCATGAGATGTGGTCAGCAGGAGCGGCCCCCGCGGCAGAGCTCCGGTCGGGAGGTGCCGCCGGTTCGTGAGCTGCCGTCGGCGTCCTCGAACGGTGGTCGAGGTGGTGCCGGGCGGCGGAAGGGCCCCGTTCCAGGAAGGTCCGACGTTGGACGCTCTGGCGTGCGCAGGAGCGGAAGGCGTGGTTCACCCGTCCCCGGTCGTGCGCCAGTGAAATCTAGCACCCCGATGTTACAAGTCTGAAAACTCCCGGACCCGCCGCGGTATCACGGGGCCGATCCGCGGTACCAGGTCCGCGCGGCCTGTGCGGCGCCGTCCCGGGCGCGCCGGCGGCGCACGGTGACCACCGCGAACAGCGCCAGTCCCAGCAGGAGCACGCCCAGCGAGGTCCACACGTGCACCCGCAGCCCCAGCACCATCAGGGAGGGGTCGATCCGCAGGAACAGCTCGATCAGCATCCGGCCCAGCCCGTAGTGGACCAGGTACAGGGCGAACAGCCGGCCGCCGTCCAGGCGGAACCGCCGGTCCAGGGCCAGCAGCAGCACCACGCCGGCCACGTTCCACAGGGACTCGTAGAGGAACGTGGGGTGGAAGAGGGTGTCGGCGGGCAGCCCGGCGGGGAAGTTGGCACTGGCCGGGTCGATCTCCAGCCCCCAGGGCAGGGTGGTGGGGCGGCCGAAGAGCTCCTGGTTGAACCAGTTGCCCCAGCGCCCGATCGCCTGGGCCAGGAGCAGCCCCGGGGCCGCGGCGTCGGCGAACACGGCCAGGGACACCCCGTGCCGGCGGCACACCCACCACGCGGCCGCCGCGCCGAAGGCCACCGCGCCCATGATGCCGAGCCCGCCCTCCCAGATCCGCAGCGCGTCCACGGGGTCCGCGCCCGGGCCGAAGTAGCCGGCCGGGTCGGTGATCAGCACGTGGTACGCCCGGGCGCCGACGATCCCGGCGGGCACCGCCCACATCACGACGTCCCACACGATCTCCGGGTCCAGCCCGAGGGCCCTCCAGCGGCGCAGGGTCAGCCACAGCGCCGCGGCGATCCCGGCGAGGATGCACAGGGCGTAGGCGTGCACGGTCAGCGGTCCGAGCGAGAAGCCCGACCAGTCCGGGGAGGGGATGCCCTGCCGGACGGGGACGCTCAGCAGGACGGGGGTGGCGGCGCTCAGCAGCATGGGGTGGGGCCTCGGCTCGTGGGGACGTGGGGAGGGGCGGGGGCCCGGTCCGGGCCGCTCCGCCCCGTCACGCTATCAGGCCAGACCGGCGAGCTCGCGGGTCAGGGCGCCCACGGCCTCGGGGCCGCCGTCGGCCAGGGCCTTCACGAGGGCGGTGCCCACGATGACCCCGTCCGCGTAGGCCCCGATCTCCTCCACGTGGGCCCGGCGGGAGACGCCCAGCCCCACGCACACGTGCTGCGCGCCGGCGGCACGGGTGTCGGCCACGAGCTGCTCGGCGACGTCGGAGACGGCGTCCCGGGCCCCGGTCACGCCCATCACGGAGACGGCGTAGACGAAGCCGCTGGCGGCCTTGGCCACCAGGTCCAGGCGCTCGCGCGAGGAGGAGGGGGCGGCCAGGAAGATCCGGTCCAGGCCGTGCGCCTGGGAGGCGGCGAACCACTCGGCGGCCTCGTCGGGGATGAGGTCCGGGGTGATGATCCCCGCGCCCCCGGCCTCGGCGAGCCGCTCGGCGAAGGTGTCCACGCCCATCTGCAGGACGGGGTTCCAGTAGGTCATCACCACGGGCACGGCGTCGGTGCGCTCGGCGACCGCCCGGACCACGCGGAAGACGTCCGCGACCCGGAAGCCGTTGGCCAGGGCCGTCGTCGTCGCGTGCTGGATGACGGGCCCGTCCATGACCGGGTCCGAGTAGGGGATGCCGATCTCGATGACGTCCGCGCCGTTGCGGCCCAGGGCCACCGCCGCCTCCACGGACTCCTCGACCGTGGGGAAGCCCGCGGGCAGGTAGCCCACGAGCGCGGGCCGGCCCTGCTCCCGGCAGGCGGCGATGCGTGCGGCGAGCCGGGAGTCGGGGTTGCTGCCCAGGTCGGCGGGCAGGATGCGGGAGGCCAGGTCGGCGCCGGGGTGGGTGGTGCTCACAGTCGCTCGCCCTTCTCGCCGAGCTCCGCCTCGGCGCTGTCGTCCGGGAGCATCCCGAACCATTCCGCGGCCGTGGCCACGTCCTTGTCGCCGCGCCCGGAGAGGGAGACGACGATGATCTTCTCGGCGGCGGCCTCCGCGCCCAGCTCCTCGACCCAGCGCCGGCCGATCTTCAGCGCCCCGGCCAGGGCGTGGGACGTCTCGATCGCGGGGATGATGCCCTCGGTGCGGCACAGCCGCCGGAACGCGTCCATCGCCTCGGTGTCGGTGATCGCCTCGTAGCGGGCCCGCCCGATGTCGTGCAGGTAGGAGTGCTCCGGGCCGACGGCCGGGTAGTCCAGGCCGGCGGAGATGGAGTGGGACTCCAGGGTCTGGCCGTCCTCGTCCTGCATCAGGTACGTCCGGGCCCCGTGCAGCACCCCGGGCCGGCCCAGGGAGATGGTGGCGGCGTGCCGGCCGGTCTCCACGCCGTCCCCGCCGGCCTCGAGCCCGTAGAGCTCCACCGAGGGGTCGTCCAGGAAGCCGTGGAAGATGCCGATGGCGTTGGAGCCGCCGCCCACGCAGGCCGCCACCGCGTCCGGCAGGCGCCCGGTCTGCTGCAGGACCTGGGCGCGGGCCTCCTCCCCGATCTGCTCGTGGAAGTAGCGCACCATCGCGGGGAACGGGTAGGGTCCGGCCGCGGTGCCGAGCAGGTAGTGGGTGTGCTCGACGGAGGCGACCCAGTCCCGCAGGGCCTCGTTGATGGCGTCCTTGAGCGTGCGGGAGCCGTTGGTCACGGGCACCACGGTGGCGCCCAGCAGCTCCATCCGGGCCACGTTGAGGGCCTGCCGGCGGGTGTCCTCCTCCCCCATGTAGACCACGCACTCCATGCCGAACAGCGCGGCCGCGGTCGCGGAGGCGACCCCGTGCTGGCCGGCGCCGGTCTCGGCGATCAGCCGGGTCTTGCCCATCCGGCGGGCGAGCAGGGCCTGGCCGAGCACGTTGTTGATCTTGTGCGAGCCCGTGTGGTTGAGGTCCTCGCGCTTGAGGAGGACCCGGCACCCGGCCTCGGCGCCGAAGCGGTGGGCCTCGGTGAGCAGGGAGGGGCGTCCGGAGTAGTCGCGGGAAAGACGCTGGAACTCCGCGGTGAACTCGGGGTCCGCCTTGGCCTTCTCGAAGGTGTCCGTCAGCTCGTCCAGGGCGGCGACCAGGGACTCGGGCATCCAGCGCCCGCCGAAGTCCCCGAAGTAGGGGCCCGGGGCCTCGCGCAGCGACGCGGCCCGCGCGGCGACGGACTCCGCCTCGGCGTCCGGGACGTGCCGGCGGGCACGGGCCGCGGCACCGGCGGTGCGGAAGCCGGCGATGGTGGCCGCGGCGTCGGCGCTGCGCACGAGCGCCTCGCCGACCAGCACGGCCTTCGCCCCGTGGGAGGCGTACAGCTCGATCTGCTCCTCGCCCTCCACGCCGGACTCGGCCACGAGCACCGCGTCCTGCGGCAGCAGGCCGGCCAGCCGGCCGAAGGTCTCGACGTCGGTGTCGAGGGTCTTGAGGTTGCGCACGTTGACGCCCACGATGCGGGCGCCCACCGCCACGGCGCGCTCGATCTCCTCGGGGGTGTGCGTCTCCACGAGGGCGTGCATGCCCAGCTCGTGGGTGAGGTCCAGGAAGCGGCGCAGCTGCTCGTCGGTGAGGGCGGCCACGATCAGCAGCACCAGGTCGGCTCCGTGCGCCCGCGCCTCCCAGATCTGGTACTCGTCGACCGTGAAGTCCTTGCGCAGCACCGGCACCCCCACGGCCGCGCGCACGGCGTCGAGGTCGGCCAGGGAGCCGTTGAAGCGGCGCTGCTCGGTGAGCACGGAGATGACGGAGGCCCCGCCGCGCTCGTAGCCGGCGGCGAGCAGGGCGGGGTCGGCGATCGGGGCCAGGGCGCCCTTGGACGGGCTGGCGCGCTTGACCTCGGCGATGATCTGCACGGCGTCCGGGCCGGGCCCGCGCAGGGCGGACTCGGCGTCCAGCGCCGGCGGCCGCTGGGCGGCGGCGGCGCGGAGCTCGTCGAGGCCCACGCGTTCCCGGCGCTCGGCCAGGTCGGCGCGGACGCCCTCGATGATGGCGTCCAGGACCGTCCCGGTGCTCTGTTGCGACATGGATTCCTGTCCTCTCGGCGGCGGCGGCCGCCTCTCTGCGTGCTGCGGGGGCCGGGCCGGCATGCCGGGCGCTGGCCCCGCGGGGCCGCCCGGCGGTGACCGGTGCTGCGCGGCGCCGGCCGTGCCGGCGCGGGCTCAGCCCTGGTGGTTGTGGGCCTCGTGCTTGCGCTGCTCGGAGCCGGCCCCGTGGCCCATGGAGCGGAGCACGGCACCGGCGATCAGGCCGACGACGACGAGGCCGATGCCGACGATCAGCACGGGGGTGTTGCCCACGGTGAAGCCCACGACGCCGACGATGACGCCCACGGACATGATGCCGATGGTCACCCAGGCGGCCAGGGTGTTGCCGTGCCCCACGAAGCCCGTGTGGTCGAGGACGATCTCGTTGCCGTTTGCCATGTTCCTGCACTCCCGATATCCCTGCCGGGGCCGGCCGGCCCCGCTCGCCGGGCCCCGGCGGGGCGCGGCGCTTGCTGACAGTCTGTCTCGCTCCATTGTGCCACCCCGCGGCCGGGGACGCGCACGCGCCGCGGGGCCGGGCGCGGTGCCCGGTGCGCCCGGCCCCGCTCCCCGTGGCCGGGCCGCGGCACCGGCCCGCGACCGCTCGCGGCGCCGGCCGTGGGCCGGTGCTCAGGCGGTGGGGTCGCGCCCCTCCGTGAGGGCGTCCCAGGAGTCGATCTCGTCCCCGCGTCCGGCGGTCGCGCCCGGGGCCGTCTCCGTGCCGGTGCGCTCGTAGCGCCGGGCCGTGGTCCAGGACCGTCCCGCCGCCAGGGACCACGCGCCGCACAGGGTGACCAGCACGGCCGCGGCCGCGGCGAGCCACGGCCAGAGGGTCAGGGCGAACTCGCCGCCGGCGTTGACCATGCCCGTGGACTCCCCCACCGTGGTCTGCGCGGCGCCGGCCGGGTCCGTCAGCACGGCCACGGTCGCGGCCAGGGCGCCCAGCCCGGCCAGGACCACCACCACGGACACCACGGAGCGCAGCACGCGCCCGGAGATGGCCGTGGTGAGGGCGCCGGCGGCCGCGACCAGGCCCAGGGCGGTGACCGCGGGGGCGGCGTCGGAGCCGGCGACGTCCACGGTGACGGGCTCGAGCGTGGTCTGCACCGTCGCGGAGACCCACGTGGCCGCCGAGCAGGCGAAGACCGCGAGCGCGGCGACCAGCGTGGCCAGCACCACCGTGGACCGGCGGGAGAGCCGCGCGCGCCGGGACGCCGTGGCCTCAGCCACGTCCGGCACCGGCTCCCGGGACGGCCGTGCGCTCGAGGTCGAGCTCGTGCAGCCGCTCGGCGAGCAGGACCGCGCGCAGCGGGGCGGTGGCCTTGTTCAGGGACTCGAGGGCCTCGGTCTCGGGGTCCGAGTCGGCCACGATGCCGCCGCCGGCCTGGACGTAGGCCTTGCCGTCCACGAGCAGGGCGGTGCGGATGGCGATGGCCATGTCCATGTCCCCGGCGAAGTCCAGGTAGCCGACCACCCCGCCGTAGACGGCCCGGCGCAGCGGCTCGTACTCGTCGAGCAGGCGCAGGGCGCGCGGCTTGGGGGCGCCGGAGAGGGTGCCGGCGGGGAAGGTCGCGGCGAGGACGTCGTAGGCGGTGGCGTCCGGGCGCATCCGCCCGACGACGTTGGAGCACAGGTGCATGATGTGGCTGAAGCGCTCGACCTCCATGAACTCGGTGACCTCCACGGAGCCCGGGACGGCGATCTTGGAGATGTCGTTGCGGGCGAGGTCCACGAGCATGAGGTGCTCGGAGCGCTCCTTCTCGTCCTGGAGCAGGTCCCGCTCGAGGGCGAGGTCCTCCTCCACGGTGCGGCCGCGGGGGCGGGACCCGGCGATGGGGTGGGTGACCGCCTGGTCCCCGGTCACGGTCACGAGCGCCTCCGGCGAGGAGCCCACGATCGAGAAGGGCCGCCCGTCGGCGTCCTCGAAGCTGTACAGGTACATGTAGGGGCTGGGGTTGATCGCCCGCAGCATGCGGTAGACGTCGAGGGAGTCGGCCGTGCACTCCGTCTCGAAGCGGCGGGAGACCACGACCTGGAAGATGTCCCCGTCCACGATCGCCTTCTTGCCCTCCACGATGGAGTTCATGAACAGCGTGCGGTCCCAGCTCTGGGCGACCTTGGCCTCGAGATCTCCGCGGATCTCGTCGGTGCCGGTGAGCGTCGAGGCGGTGACGTGGTCCAGCGGCCGGGTGAGCTTCTCGAGCATCGCGTGCACCCGCTCCACGGCGTCCGCCCAGGCCTCGTCGACGCGCTCGTCGGTGTCGTCGAAGTTGATGGCGTTGGCCACGAGCATGACGGTGCCGTCGGTGTTGTCGTGGACGGCGATGTCGGAGACGAGGTTCATGGCCAGCTCGGGCAGGCGCAGGTCGTCCTCGGGCGGGTGCGGGAGCTTCTCCCAGCGGCGCACGGCCTCCCAGCCCACGAAGCCGACGAGTCCGGAGGTCAGCGGGGGGACGTCCTCGAAGCGCTCGGTGTGCAGTAGCGCCATGGTGTCCCGCAGCGCCTCGACCGGGCTGCCCCCGGTGGGCACGCCGGCGGGCGCCCGGCCGATCCAGTGGGCCTGCCCGTCCTTGGCGGTCAGGGTGGCCCGGGAGTTCGCGCCGACGAACGAGTAGCGGGACCAGACCCCGCCTTCGGCCGCGGACTCCATGAGGAACGTGCCGGGACGGGCGGCGCCGTCCTCGAGCGCGAGGGCGCGGTAGAGACCGATCGGGGTCACGGCGTCCGCGAGGATCTTGACGCGCACGGGGATGACGCGGTGCTTCGCGGCGAGCGCGCGGAACTCGTCGAGGGTGGGGCTGATGGTGCCCAGGTCCTGCATGGGTGTCGACCTGACTTCCTGGTGGCGGACGGGGAGAGCGGGGGTGCGGCTCAGACGGCGGCGGCGGCGCCGAGGTCGCGTCCGTCGAAGCAGCTGCGGGTGCCGGTGTGGCAGGCGGCGCCGGTCTGGTCGACCTGCACGAGCAGGGCGTCGCCGTCGCAGTCCAGGCTCACGCGGTGCACGCGCTGGACGTGCCCGGAGGTGTCGCCCTTGCGCCAGTACTCCTGGCGGGACCGGGACCAGAACGTCACGCGGCCCTCCGCGAGGGTGCGGCGCAGGGCCTCGTCGTCCATCCAGCCCAGCATCAGCACCTCCTTGGTGTCGTGCTGCTGGACCACGGCGGCCACGAGACCGGCCGGGTCCCGCTTGAGGCGCGCCGCCACGGCGGGGTCGAGGACGTCGGTTCCGGGTGCGGGGCTCTGCTGGTTCATCGCCCCCATCCTATCGACCCGTCCCGGGGGACGGCTCCCCGGTGCCGACCGCCGCAGGCCCCGGCTGCCCGTCCCCGGGTCGACCCGCCCCGGACGCGGCGCCCGCGCGGGGGTGCGGCCGGTTCGACGGGACGGGCCGGACACGCGCGGAGCCGGGCACCCCTGCGGGTGCCCGGCTCGGTCGGCGCGGCGGTCAGCGGTGACCGGCCGCGCCCGGCGGCGGTCAGCGGCGGTTGAGCAGACCCCGCAGCCGGCCCCCGAGGCTGCGCCCGGTGTTCCGGCCGGCGCCGGCCTGCCCGGCGGCGTTCATGCCGCGGGTGGCCCGGCGGCCCCCGGCGGCCCGGCCGGTGGTGCCGCCGGCCCCCCGTCCGGTGAAGCTCCTGATGATGCTGTTCAGTCCCACGGTGGACTCCTTCGCGGTCGGCCTGTCGAGCGACTGTCGTCAGCTCACTGCCGACTGTACGCCCGGCACCGGCCCACGGCTACGGGCACCCTCACCTCCCGCGAGGTGGCGGCCGACGGCGCCGGACGCCGCTCCGGTGGCCGACGGCTGCGACCTCGGCGCGGGCGGGCAGGACCGTTCAGCGGACCTCGTGGCCCGCCGAGCGCAGGGCGTCCTTGACCTCGGCGATGGCGTGCACCGGCCCGAAGTGGAAGATCGAGGCCGCCAGCACGGCGTCGGCCCCGGCCTCCACGGCCGGCGGGAAGTGCTCCGGGGCCCCGGCCCCGCCCGAGGCGATGAGCGGCACGTGCACCCGGGCGCGCACGGCCCGGATCATCTCCAGGTCGAAACCCTCCTGGGTGCCGTCCGCGTCCATGGAGTTGAGCAGGATCTCCCCCACCCCGCGGTCCTCGGCCTCCCGTGCCCACTCGAGGGCGTCGAGGCCCGTGAGGGTGCGCCCGCCGTGGGTGGTGACCTCGAAGCCGGAGGGGGTGTTGCCCGTGCGGCGGGCGTCGAGGGAGAGCACCAGCACCTGGCTGCCGAAGTGCCCGGTGATCTCGTCGATCACCTCGGGCCGGGCGACCGCCGCGGTGTTGATCGACGCCTTGTCCGCCCCGCAGCGCAGCAGCCGGTCGACGTCGGCGACCGCGCGCACGCCGCCGCCCACCGTCAGCGGGATGAAGACCTCCTCGGCGGTGCGGGAGACCACGTCGAAGGTCGTGGCGCGGGCCGCCGAGGACGCCGTGACGTCGAGGAACGTCAGCTCGTCCGCGCCGGCCTGGTTGTAGCGCTTGGCCAGCTCGACCGGGTCCCCGGCGTCGCGCAGGTTCTCGAAGTTCACACCCTTGACGACGCGCCCGGCGTCGACGTCCAGGCACGGGATGACACGTACGGCAACGCCCACGGGCGGGACCTCCTCGGCTGCGGTGGGGACGGGGGGAAAGCGGTCAGATGCGGGCGGCCTGGATCGGGGAGACCAGGATGGCGCGCGCACCGACGTCGTAGAGGGCGTCCATCACCTTGTTGGTCTCCGACTTCGGGACCATGGCGCGCACGGCCCACGCGTTGCCGCGCCCGAGCCGGGAGATGGTGGGGCCCTCCATGCCGGGGGTGATCCGGGTGGCGGCCTCGACGAGCTCCTCGGCGACGTCGTAGTCCATCATCACGTACTGCCGGGCCACGAGCACGCCCTGCAGGCGGCGGCGCAGCACGGACAGCCCCTCGGGCTCCTCCGCCCGGCGGCTGCGGATCAGCAGCGCCTCGGAGGTCATGATCGGCTCCCCGAACACCTGCAGCCCCGCGGCGCGCAGCGTGTTGCCGGTCTCCACCACGTCGGCGATCGCGTCGGCCACGCCCAGCCGGATGGAGGACTCCACCGCCCCGTCCAGGCGCACCACCGAGGCGTCCACGCCGCGCTCGGCCAGGTAGTCCCGCAGCAGCCCGTCGTAGCTGGTGGCGATGCGCTTGCCGGCCAGCTCGGCGATCGAGGAGTACCGGCCGGCGGGGCCGGCGAAGCGGAAGGTGGAGCGGGCGAAGTCCAGGGCCAGGTCCTCGTCCGCGTGCGCGCCGGAGTCCAGCAGCAGGTCACGGCCGGTGATCCCGACGTCGAGGGTGCCCCCGCCCACGTACACGGCGATGTCGCGCGGGCGCAGGTAGAAGAACTCGATGTTGGCCTCGGGGTCCACGAGCACCAGCTCGCGGGAGTCCCGGCGCTGCCGGTACCCGGCCTCCTTGAGCATGGTGACGGCGGCTTCGGACAGGGCGCCCTTGTTGGGCACTGCGACACGCAGCATGGGGGATCCTTCTCGGCTTCGGTGGGACGGGGGCGGGAGCGCTCAGAGGTGGCGGTAGACGTCCTCGAGCGTCAGGCCCTTGGCGACCATCATGACCTGCAGGTGGTAGAGCAGCTGGGAGATCTCCTCCGCGGCCTGCTCGGAGGTCTCGTACTCGCACGCCATCCAGACCTCGGCGGCCTCCTCGACGACCTTCTTGCCGATCCCGTGCACCCCGGTGTCCAGCTCCCGGACCGTGCCGGAGCCTTCCGGTCGGGTCACGGCTTTGTCGCTGATCTCGGCGAAGAGGGTCTCGAAGGTTTTCACGACTACCAGGGTAATGGGTCCGCGGGCTCCCCCCGGACGGGCCGCCGCACGGCCCGTCCGGGGGGCGGGGGGGGGCTCAGACCCCGAGCGAGCGCAGCAGCAGGGCGGTCTGCACCGCGGCGGCCGTCGCCTCGTAGCCCTTGTCCTCCTGGGAGCCCTCCAGGCCGGCGCGGTCGAGGCCCTGCTGCTCGGTGTCGCAGGTCAGCACCCCGAAGCCGACGGGCACGCCGGTGCGCACCGAGACGTCCGTGAGGCCCTGGGTGGCGGCGGAGCAGACGTAGTCGAAGTGCGGGGTCCCCCCGCGCACGACCACGCCCAGGGCCACCACGGCGTCCAGTCCGGGCGCCAGGCGGGCCGCGGCCACCGGCAGCTCGAAGCTGCCGGGCACGCGCACGACCGCCGCGTCGGTCACGCCGGCGTCGGCGAGCGCGCGGCGGGCGCCGTCGAGCAGCCCGTCCATGATCACCGTGTGCCAGCTCGAGGCGACGACGGCGACGCGCAGTCCGCTCGCGTCGGCGGCGCTCAGGTCGATGTCGGGGGCTCCGTGTCCGCTCATGGGGTGAGGTCTCCTGTGCTGTTCGTGCGGTCGCCGGCGTGCGCCGGCCCGTCGGGGTGTGCGGTGGTGTCGTCCACGTGGCGCAGGCGGTGGCGCATGCGGTCCCGCTTGGTCGCGAGGTAGTCGTGGTTCTCGGGGCGGGCCGGGACCTCGTTGGGCACCATCGCGACGACGTCGATGCCCAGCTCGGTCAGCCGCTCGGCCTTGGCCGGGTTGTTGCTGAGCAGCCGGATCCGGGTCAGGCCCAGGCGGTGCAGGATGGCTGCGGCGGCGCTGTAGTCCCGCGCGTCGGCGGGCAGGCCGAGCAGCTCGTTGGCCTCCACCGTGTCCGCCCCGCCGTCCTGGAGCTTGTAGGCCCGCAGCTTGTTCACCAGGCCGATCCCGCGGCCCTCGTGGTTGCGCAGGTACAGCAGGGTGCCGCCGTCGTCGGCGATCCGGCGCAGGGCCAGGTGCAGCTGCGGGCCGCAGTCGCACCGGTAGGAGCCGAAGACGTCCCCGGTGAGGCACTCGGAGTGCAGCCGCACGAGCGGGGGCTGGCCCACGGGCACCCGCTCCGAGGACGGGGCGGTGAGGCTCAGGTGCTCGGCGGCCGGCTCCCCGGGCCGGCCGGGCACCTGCCAGCCCACGACCTCGAAGCGCCCCTCGGGGGTGGGCACGACCACGGGCTCGGAGCTCACCAGCGGGGCGTCCGGCGTCATCGGCGGTCCCTGCGCAGCTGCTCCGCCAGGTCCTCGATGCTCACCAGCGGGATGCCGTGCCGGTCGGCGAAGGCCCGCAGGGCCGGCAGCCGCATCATCTCCCCCTCGTCGTGGACGAGCTCCGCGATGACGCCCACCGGTTCCAGGCCGGCGAGGACGCACAGCTCGACGGCGGCCTCGGTGTGCCCGCGGCGGACCGCGACGCCTCCGCCGGCGGCGCGCAGGGGCAGGACGTGCCCGGGCCGGGTCAGGTCCTCCGCGCCGGCGGACGGGTCGGCGAGGACCCGGGCGGTGAGGGCCCGGTCCGCCGCGCTGATGCCGGTGCTCACGCCGTGGCGGGCGTCGCAGGTGACCGTGTAGGCGGTGCCCTTGGAGTCCTCGTTGACGGCGACCATCGGCGGCAGGTTCAGCGCGTCCGCCCGCGCCCCGGTCATCGGCACGCACACGACGCCGGAGGTGTGCCGGACGGTGAAGCCCATGAGCTCGGCGGTGGCGTGCTGGGCCGCGAAGACGATGTCGCCCTCGTTCTCCCGGTCGGCGTCGTCCACGACCACCACGGGCCGGCCCTGCGCCATCGCCTCGACCGCCGTGCGAACGGGGTCCAGGCGGATCTCCTCGTCGGCCCCGCCCGCGCCGGGGCCCGTGTCCGTGCGGGTGCTGCTGGTGCGCATCATGCTCCTTCTCCTGCGGTGGGCCCGGCCTCCGGCGCCGGGGTGCTGTCGGTCCGGGCGAAGGCCAGCAGCCGCTGGGCGTACTTCGCGAGGACGTCGACCTCGAGGTTGACGGACGCGCCGACGGGGCGCCGTCCCAGCGTGGTCTCGGCCAGGGTGGCCGGGATGAGCCCGATCTCGAACCAGGGCTCCGCGGCGCCGGGGGCGCTGACCGCCGTGACGGTCAGGGACACCCCGTCCACGGCGACCGAGCCCTTCTCCGCGACGAAGGGGGCGAGCTCCCCGGGCACCGCGATCCGCACCCGTTCCCACTCCCCCAGGTCCTCCCGGGCGACGACGGTGCCGGTGCCGTCGACGTGGCCCTGGACCACGTGGCCGTCCAGGCGCCCGCCGGCGGGCACGCACCGCTCCAGGTTCACGGTGTCGCCGGGGGCCAGCGCCCCCAGGGTGGTGCGCACCAGCGTCTCGCCGATGACGTCGGCCAGGAACTGTCCGGCCCCGATGTCCTCGGTGCGCGTGGCCGTCAGGCACACGCCGTTCACGGCGAGGGAGCCGCCGTGCGGCAGGTCGGCGACGAGCGGGCCCGCGTCCACGAGGAGGCGGGCGCTCCTGCCGTCCGGGCGGGACTCGACCGAGCGCACGGTGCCCTGCCCGGCGACGATTCCTGTGAACATGCGACTTGTCCTCTGTCTCTCTCGGTGCGGTCTGTCGGTGAAGTCGGTTCGGTGCGGTCCGTGGCCTCGGTCAGCCCGCGGGGGCGGGCCGCAGGTGGATCCACAGGTCCGGGCCCAGCTGCTGCACCGGTCCCCCGCCGGCGGGGTCCAGCCGCCAGCGGGAGGCGTCGGCGAGGGTGCCGATGCCCTGCTCGGCGAAGGCCGGGCGGCCGGCGCCCAGCAGCAGCGGCGCCTGGTAGAGGCTGATCTCGTCGACGAGGCCGGCTCGCAGGAAGCCCCCGGCGACCGTGGCCCCGCCCTCGATGAGGACGTGCCGGACCCCGGCGTCGTAGAGCTCGGCCAGGGCCGCGTGGGGGTCGTGGGTGACCAGGTGGCGGAACCGGCCGTCGCTGCCGCGGATCGCCGCGCCGGCCGGGACGGCGCGCAGCCCCATGGCGGCGCGCAGCGGCTGCCGCGGGACGGCGGCGCCGTCGCCGGTCCGGGCGGTGAGCCGCGGGTCGTCGGCCAGGACCGTCCCGGTGCCCACGAGCACGGCGTCGGCGCGGGCGCGGAGGTCGTGGCCGTGCTCGCGCGCCGAGGCGGAGGTGATCCACTGGCTGGTCCCGTCCGCCGCGGCGATCCGGGCGTCGAGGGTCTGGGCGACCTTGAGGGTGACGAAGGGCCGCTGGGCGCGCATCGTCTCGCCCCAGCGGTCGTTGAGCCGTTCGGCCTCCTCGGCGAGCACTCCGGAGCGCACCTCCAGCCCGGCCGCGCGCAGGGTGGCGGCACCGCCGGCGGCGGCGGAGGTCCGGTCGGGGGCCCCGAAGACCACCCGGGGCACACCCGCCTCCACGATGGCCTCGGCGCACGGGCCGGTGCGGCCCCAGTGGTTGCAGGGCTCGAGGGTGACGTACATGGTGGTGCCGCGCAGGTCCGTGCCGGCGGAGGCGGCGCGCTGCAGGACGTCGACCTCGGCGTGGACGGTGCCCGCCCCGCGGTGGTGGCCGACGTGCAGGATCCGGCCCGCGGCGTCGGCGAGGACGGCTCCCACGAGGGGGTTGGCCCCGCGCGGGCCGCGCGCCGCCGCGTGCAGGGCGGTCCGCATGATCGACCGTTCGGCGTCTCCGCCGGGCCGGTGCTGCGGGTCCATTCGCGTCGTCCTTTCCCGGGTCGGCTCCGGGGGCAGGACGACGGCGGCGACGGCCGGGCCCGTGCGGCCGCGACCGGCGACGCGGTGGGCCGGAAGGGCGCGCCGCGAGGGCCGTCGAACGTGTTGCCTTCCATCCAGACTGTGACTGTCGGTACCGGAGTTCCACCGGTTCGGCCGTGCCCGCCCCGATGGGGCGCCGCACGGTTCGCGGACTGTGACCGCCGGTTCGGACTTGCACCGACCCCGGAACACGTTGTTCTTGTGGCCGATTATGGCACAGCCCCGCCGGGCCGGCCGCACGGGGCGGCGGGGTCCGCTCAGGGCCGGGAGTCGTGGGCGGCCCTCCGCAGCGCCGTGATCGCGGCCTCGGGGTCCCCCGCCCCGTAGACGGCGGAGCCGGCCACGAAGGTGTCGGCCCCCGCCTCGGCGGCGCGCACGATCGTCTCCTCCGTGATCCCGCCGTCCACCTGCAGGGCCACCCGTCCGCCGCCGGCGCGGATCGCCTCGGCCGCCCGGCGGATCTTCGGCAGCATGACGTCCAGGAAGGCCTGCCCGCCGAAGCCGGGCTCCACCGTCATCACCAGGAGCATGTCCAGCTCCGGGAGCAGGTCGAGGTAGGGCTCCACGGGGGTCGCCGGGCGCAGGGCCATGCCGGCCCGCGCGCCGTGGGCGTGCAGCTCCCGGGCCAGCTTCAGCGGGGCGCGCGCGGCCTCGGCGTGGAAGGTGACCGACTCGCAGCCGAGCTCGGCGTAGCCGGTGGCCCAGCGGTCGGCGTCCTCGATCATCAGGTGCACGTCCAGCGGGACCGGGCTGACGGCCAGCAGCCGCTCCACCACGGGCAGCCCGAGGGTGAGGTTGGGGACGAAGTGGTTGTCCATGACGTCCACGTGCACGGCGTCGGCGGTGGCGATCCGGGCCAGCTCGGCCTCGAGGTTGACGAAGTCGGCGGAGAGGATCGAGGGGTGGATGCAGGGCTGGGGCACGGAGGACTCCTGGGTGGTCGGGGGCTCGGGGGCTCAGCGCTTGCGCAGCAGGGCCAGGAACATGGCGTCGGTGCCGTGCACGTGCGGCCACAGCTGGACGGTCGCCGGTCCCGCGGCGCCCTCCCAGGGGCGGGACGGGTCCCGGTCCCCCTCGAGGGCCCCGGGCAGGGCGGCGTCGCGGGCCGGGCCGAGGGCGTCGAGGAGCTCCACGTCCTCCCGGCGGCCCAGCACGTCCTGGACCACCGCGAGGGTCTCGGCCGCGTGCGGGGAGCACGTGGCGTAGGCGACCGTGCCGCCGGAGCGGGCGACGTCGAGGGCGGCCTCCAGCAGCTCCCGCTGCAGCGGCCCCAGCTCGGCCAGGTCCCGCGGGGTGCGGCGCCAGCGCGACTCGGGCCGCCGGCGCAGCGCCCCCAGCCCGGTGCACGGGGCGTCGACGAGCACCCGGTCGTAGCCGGCCTCCTCCGCGGGGCGGCCCCCGAGCAGCTCGCCGGCGGCGCGGCCGTCACCGGTGCGCACCGACCACGCGTGCCCCGGCACCGGCCGCAGCGCCTGGCGGACCAGCTCGGCCCGGTGCGGGGCCACCTCGTTGGCCGTCAGGTGCGCGCCGCGCTGGGCGGCCAGGGCGGCCAGCAGCGCGGCCTTGCCGCCGGGGCCGGCGCACAGGTCGAGCCAGCGCTCGCCCCGGGCGTCCCCGGCCCTTCCGCCGTCGGCCGCGGCCAGGGTCCGGGCGACCAGCTGGGAGCCGGCGTCCTGGACCCGGACCCCGCCCGCGCGCACGGAGGAGAGCCGGTGCAGGTCGCCGCCGCTGCTGAGGGCGGAGCCGGGCACGAGGTCGCCCTTCTCCGCGCCGGCGTCGAGGGCCTCGGTCAGCTCGCCGAGGCCGGGCAGGGCCACGAGGTTGACCACGGGGGCCTCGTTGTCTGCCGCCAGCAGGGCCTCCAGCTCGGCGCCGGACCGGCCGTGGGCCACCAGGGCCTGGCGCAGGGCGCGGACCTGCCACGCCGGGTGGGCGTGGGCCAGGCCGAGCCGCGCGGTCTCGTCGGCCGCGTCCTGGGTCAGCTCGGCGATCCACGCGGCGAGGTCGCGGGCGGCGACCTTGCGCAGCACCGCGTTGACGAGGGACCCGGGGCCGGCGCCCACCACGGCCCGCACCAGCCCGACCGTCTGGTCGAGGGCGGCGTGGTCGGGCACCCGCATGGCCAGCAGCTGGTGCACGCCCAGGCGCAGGGCGTCGAGCACCGCGCCGTCGAGATCGGCCAGCGGCCGGTCCACGCACCGGCTCAGCACCGCGTCCCAGGTCCCCTGCCAGCGCAGCGCCCCGTAGGCCAGCTCGGTGGCGAAGCCGGCGTCGCGCCGGTCGAGCCGGTGGGCCCGCACGGCCTTCGGGAGCACGAGGTTGCCGTAGGCGCCCTCTTCGGAGACCGCGCGCAGCGTCTCGAACGCGGCCAGCCGGGCCGGGTCGGCCCGCCGCGTCCGGGCCGCGGGCGCGGCGGAGGAGAACGTCCGCTCGGACCGGGCGCGCCGGTTGCGCTCGTGGCCCCGGGCGTTGCGCCGTTCGCCCCCGGGGCGCCGGTCCCGGCCGCCCCGGCGGTCGTCCTGGCGGTCGTCGCGTCCCCGGTTCTCGCGCTCGCTCACTCGAACACCACCCTGTCCTCCGTGTTGTGGCCCCGCGCCCAGGCGGCGGCGTCCATGGTCTTCTTCCCGGCGGGCTGCACCGTGCCCAGCTGCACGGCTCCCGAGCCGGTGCCCACGAGCACGGCACCGCCGCGCAGCCGGCACTCCCCCGGGGCGAGGTCCCGCACGTCGGGGCGGGCGGTGACGCCCTCGAGCTTGATCCTGCGGCCGTCGAGCTGGGTCCAGGCCCCGGGCTCCGGCGTCGTCCCGCGGACCCGGCGGACGACGGCCAGGGCGGGGTCCGCCCAGCGGACCCGCCCGTCCTGCGCGGTGAGCTTGGGGGCCAGCGTGACGTCGCCCTGCTGGGCGGCGGGACGGGCCGTGCCGTCGACCACCGCGCGCAGCGAGTCGGCCAGCAGCGGGGCGGCCGTGCGGGCGAGCCGTTCCAGGACCGTGCCGGCGGTGTCCTCGGGGCGGACCTCGTCCGTCATCGTCCCGACGACGGGGCCGGTGTCCAGCCCGGCCTCCAGCAGGAAGGTGCTGGCGCCCACCACCGTGTCCCCGGCCATCAGCGCCCGCTGCACGGGGGCGGCGCCCCGCCACTGCGGGAGCAGGGAGAAGTGCAGGTTGATCCAGCCGTGCGGCACGGCGTCCAGCGCGGCCTGGGGCACCAGCGCGCCGTAGGCGACCACCGCGGCCACGTCGGCGCCGAGGTCCCGGATCCGCTCGGTCAGCTCCGCGTCGATCCGGTTGGCCTTGAGCACGGGCAGGCCCCGCCGCTGCGCCTCCTGGGCCACGGGCGAGGGCGTGAGCACCTTCTTGCGGCCCACGGGGGCGTCGGTGCGGGTCAGGACGGCGAGGATCTCGACGTCGGGCCGGTCGGCCAGGTGGGCCAGGGGCGGCACGGCGACGGACGGCGTGCCGGCGTAGAGGATCTTCACTGCTCTCCAGACGGGTGGGGACGGGGGGGTGGGCTCAGCCGCGGGCGGAGCCGAAGGCGCTGCCGGTGCCGAAGGAGGATCCCACGGTCGCGGCCCGCTGCCCGGCCACGCCGTGGACCACCCCGTCGTAGTCGGCGGCGCGGATCGCCCGCAGCGCCTCCTTCCGGGCGGCGCCCACGAGGCGGTCGACGTACAGCCGCCCGTCCAGGTGGTCGGTCTCGTGCTGCAGGCAGCGCGCGAGCAGGCCTGTGCCCTCGACGGCGACGGGCCGGCCGTCCTGGTCCGTGCCGGTGACCCGGGCCCAGTCGCGGCGCGGGGTGTCGAAGCCGAAACCGGGCACGGAGAGGCAGCCCTCGCCGCCCTCCTGCGGTTCGTCGCCGACCTCCAGGACCGGGTTGACCACGTGTCCCGCGCTGCCCTCGACCGCCCAGGTGAACAGGCGCAGCCCGATCCCCACCTGGGGAGCGGCGAGGCCGACGCCGCCGACGTCGAGCATCGTCTCGGTCATGTCGGCGACGAGCCGGCGCAGGGCGTCGTCGTACTGCGTGACCTCCGACGCGCGGGTGCGCAGGACGGGGTCGCCGATGGTGCGGATGGGCAGGATGGGCATGGGGCAACCTCGCTCTCGACCCGACAAGTCTACGGGCCGCCCGCGGGGCGCGGGACGCGGGCCCGCCCCCGGGGTCCTAGGGCTGTTCGCGCGGCGGGGGCGGCGGCACGGGGCGCAGGGCGGGGCCGGCCGCGGCGAGGGCGGTCTCCTGGGTCCACAGCCGGTGCAGGGCGCAGAACTTGTACCAGTGCTGCTCGAGCACCGCCGGCACGGCCTGCACGGGCACGACCTCCGTCTCCCCGACCGCGACCCCCAGCAGGAGGTCGGCGCCGCCGTAGGCCCAGGGCTCCCAGGTGCCGGCCTCGGCGTCCACGAGGGACTCCTCGGCCTTGAGCCCGGCCACGAGCTGGGTGACGACCTTGGCGTCCAGGGACTTCACCCGCCCGTCCCGGTCCGTGCCCTTGGTCTTGTAGTCGATCAGGCAGACCTTGCCCGCGATCCGGGCGACGAGGTCGAGGGTGCCGGCGTAGCCGACGGTCGAGTTCCAGACGGTGACCTCCACGGCGAGGGGCTCGGGGGCGTACAGGTCCCACCACTCGTCGAAGCGGGAGGCGAAGCGCTCCTCGCCGTGCTCGGCCAGAGTGGCCCGCGCCTCGACGGCCCGGTGGGGCTTCCCGAGGGCGCGCAGGGCGATCTGCTCGGCGTAGGTGTGCACCCGGTCCCCGCGGGCCGCGGCGTCGTCCCGGTGCCGCTCGGCGGCCCTGGCGGCGTCCCGCACGACGGCGCGCAGCTGGGCGGGCGAGCCCAGGGCCGCGCGCAGCCGGTCGTCCTGCACCGCCGCCTGCGCGGCGGAGTAGCCGTACCAGCCGTCCAGGTCGGTGGCGGCACGGGAGAGCACGGTGGTGATGGAGGGGACGGTGGCCTGCTCCGAGGTGGACCTCGCGTACATCCGTCCGTACTCGGTCTGTTCCGCCAGCCTGGGCTGTGTCACGCTGCTCGTCGCCTCTCCGTCGGGTCCCCGGCTCGCCCGGGCGGGTCCCCGGTGCTCCGGGTCCTGGGCCGCAGGCTACCGACCGCCTCGGACACGGGACGCCCGGGGCCCGCCGGGCACGACGAAGGCCCCGGCTCGTGGAGCCGGGGCCTTCGGGTGGTGCGCGATACTGGGATCGAACCAGTGACCTCTTCCGTGTCAGGGAAGCGCGCTACCGCTGCGCCAATCGCGCTTGACCGGCGACCTCCGGGGAGGCCGTCAAGCATGGTGGGTCGTGCACCGAGGTGGAGACGGGATTCGAACCCGCGTAGACGGCTTTGCAGGCCGCTGCCTAACCACTCGGCCACCCCACCGGGGCCTCGTCCTCGCGGACAGGGCCGTCGGTCACGGCATGGGACATGCCGATTCCTGCGAGCGGACGACGGGAGTCGAACCCGCGACATCCACCATGGCAAGGTGGTGCTCTACCAGCTGAGCTACGTCCGCATGTCTTTCCGGCGGATCTCTCGATCTTCCGGTGAGGAACTCTATCACAGCCCCGTGCCCGGCGTTCCCGCCGGCCCGGTCCTGCGACATCCGGCGGAGTCCTGGATCGTCCCGGCCTCGCGGCCGGTCCGTTCGCCGGAACCCGTCGGTGTTCCTGACAGGCAGAGACTGTACGGGACGGATTTCCGGATCGCCAAATCGACGGCGGGCGGCGCCGCCGGGCGGGCGAATTGGCCCACGGCCCGGTTGTGGGTTATGGTTTTCGAGCAGTGAGCGCGATTGGCGCAGTGGTAGCGCGCTTCGTTCACACCGAAGAGGTCACTGGTTCGAACCCAGTATCGCGCACGAGCACCGACGAGGGCCCCGGCTGAGATCATCTCAGCCGGGGCCCTCGTCGTCGTCCTGCCCCCCGGGCGGCGCCCGCTCCGGGTCCGGGACGACGACGCCCGCCCCACCGGCCCGTCCTCGGGACGGCGGTGGAGCGGGCGGGCGCGGGAGCCGGGTGCGGGCGGGACAGCCGGGCGGTGGCCTCAGACCGTGGAGACGTCCCCCAGGATCCCCTCCCGAGCCAGCGCGGTGAGCCGCGAGACCGCCCGGTAGTACTTCTTCTGGTAGCCGCCGGCCATCATCTCGGCGGTGAAGACCTCGTCGAAGGGCCGGCCGGAGGCGATGATCGGCAGGTTCTTGTCGTAGAGCCGGTCGGCGAGCACGACGAAGCGCAGGGCCACGGCCTGCTGCTCGATCGTGTGCACGTCCTGCCACACGATCGCGTCGATCCCCTCCAGGAGCTTGCGGTACCGGGAGGGGTGCACGCCGGAGAGGTGCTCGATCAGGTCGGCGAACGCGTCCGCGGCCACCACCTGGCCCGAGAACCGCTCCTCGACGGCGCGCTCGAGCTCGTCGCCGGACAGCGGCGCCGGGGCCTGCGGCAGGCCGCGGTGGCGGAAGTCCTCGCCGTCGATGCGCACGACCTCGAACTGGTCGGCCAGCACCTGGATCTCCCGCTGGAAGTCCTGGGCGGCGAAGCGGCCCTCGCCGAGGGAGCCGGGCAGGGTGTTGGACGTCGCGGCGATCCGGACGCCGGCGTCGGCCAGCTCGCGCATCAGGCGGGACATCAGCACGGTGTCCCCGGGGTCGTCGAGCTCGAACTCGTCGATGCACACCAGCTGGTAGGTGCTCAGGGCGTCGACGGCCTTGCGGAACGTCAGCGCGCCCACCAGGTTGGTGTACTCCACGAAGGTGCCGAAGGCCTTGGGGCCGGGCACGGCGTGCCACAGGGAGGCGAGGAGGTGGGTCTTGCCCACGCCGAAGCCGCCGTCGAGGTAGATCCCCGTGCGGACGTCGGCCGGGCGGGGGCCGCCGCCGAAGAGCTTGGCGAAGAACCCGCCGCCGGAGCCGGCCCGTCCCACGGACTCCGCGAAGGCGCGCAGCTCCCGCACGGCCCCGGCCTGGGACGGCTGCTGGGGATCGGGGCGGTAGGTGTCGAACGAGACCTCGCCGAAGCGCTCGGACGGGCGGAACCCCGCCAGCAGTTCGTCGGCCGACACGTGCGGCCGGCGGTCGGTGAGGTGTTCGATGCGGATGCTCACGGGGAGACCTCTCTGTCCGCCGGGCACGACGGCTCGCTGGTTCGGCACGCCGAGGGGGCGCGCGCGGGTGCTCCGGCGATTTTAGCCCGCGCCCCGCAGCCGCCGGTGCGCCGACCGCGAAATCCCGGCCGACCCGGGCCCGGCGCTCCCGCGCGGGGGGCGGCGCCCGGCCGGGAGCACTACGCTGGAGGGGAATCCGATCCCCACCCCGGAAGGAGCCCCCATGGGCGTTGCCGTGGAGAACAACGAAGAGTTCGCGCAGTACGCGCACCCCGAGCGACTGGTGTCCACGCAGTGGGTCGCCGAGCACCTCGACGACCCGGGCGTGGTGGTCGTCGAGTCCGACGAGGACGTGCTGCTCTACGAGACCGGGCACGTCCCCGGCGCCGTGAAGGTGGACTGGCACACCGACCTCAACCGCCCCGACACCCGCGACTACGTCGACGGCGCGCAGTTCGCGGAGCTGATGTCCCGCAAGGGCATCTCCCGCGACACCACCGTGGTCGTGTACGGGGACAAGTCGAACTGGTGGGCCGCCTACGCCCTGTGGGTGTTCGAGCTGTTCGGCCACCCGGACGTGCGGCTCATGAACGGCGGGCGGGACAAGTGGATCGCCGAGGGCCGCGAGCTGTCCACCGACAAGGTCGTGCCCGAGCGCGCCGAGTACCCGGTGGTCGAGCGCGACGACTCCCGCGCCCGTGCGTACCGGGAGGACGTGCTCGGCCACCTCGGCGAGCGCCCGCTGATCGACGTCCGGTCCCTGCCGGAGTACACCGGCGAGCGCACGCACATGGCCGAGTACCCCCAGGAGGGCACGCTGCGCGGCGGGCACATCCCCACCGCGGCCTCCGTGCCGTGGGCCCGGGCCGCCGCCGAGGACGGCCGGTTCCGCTCCCGCGAGGAGCTCGAGGCGGTCTACCGCGACGAGGTCGGCCTGGCCGAGGACGACGACATCATCGCCTACTGCCGCATCGGCGAGCGCTCCAGCCACACGTGGTTCGTGCTGAAGTACCTGCTCGGCTTCGAGAAGGTGCGCAACTACGACGGCTCGTGGACCGAGTGGGGCAACTCCGTGCGGGTGCCGATCGTCGTGGGCGAGGAGCGCGGCGAGGCCCCGGGGTCGGCGCGATGAGCGCTCCGCTGCCCGCCCAGCTCGAGGAGCTCGTCGAGGACTTCACGGCCGTCCCGGAGGAGGACAAGCTCCAGCTGCTGCTGGAGTTCTCCCGCTCCCTGCCGGCCCTGCCCGCCCGGCTCGGCGAGCACCCGGAGGAGCTGGAGCAGGTCGTGGAGTGCCAGTCGCCGCTGTTCCTGACCGTGGAGTGGGACGAGGGCACCGAGCCGGGCCCCGAAACCCCGGTGCGGCTGTTCTTCTCCGCCCCGGCGGAGGCGCCCACCACCCGCGGTTTCGCGTCGATCCTGCACGAGGGGCTCGACGGGCTGCCCGCCCGGCAGGTCCTCGAGGTCCCGGACGACCTGCCCGAGCGCTTCGGCCTGACCCAGCTCGTCTCCCCGCTGCGGATGCGCGGGATGTCGGCGATGCTCGGGCGGGTCAAGCGGCGCGTGCGCGAGCTCCAGGGCGCCTGAGCGCCGGGGCGCCCGTCATGGCCAGGACCGCCCGCCGCGCCGGGCCCACGGCCGCCGTCGCGCTCCTGGAGCGGGAGCGGGTGGACTACGCCCGGCACGAGTACGAGCACGACCCCGCGGCGGCGTCCTTCGGGCTGGAGGCCGCCGCCGCGCTGGGCCGCGACCCCGGGCAGGTCTTCAAGACGCTGATGCTCGTCCACGAGCGCGACTGGGCGGTGGCGGTGCTGCCCGTCTCCGCCCGGCTGTCCGTGCGCGCGGCCGCGGCCGCGCTGGGCTGGAAGAAGGCGGCCCTGGCCGAGCCCAGGCTGGCGGAGCGGCGCACCGGCTACGTGGTGGGGGGCATCTCCCCGCTGGGCCAGAAGACTCGCTCGCCCACCCTGCTGGACGACTCCGCGCTCGCGTGGCCCACGGTGCTCGTCTCCGGCGGGCGCCGGGGCCTGGACGTGGAGCTGGCCCCGGCCGAGCTGCTGCGGCTCACGGGCGGGTGCACGGCGGCGCTGCGGAGCTGACCGGGGTCAGCGCCGCACGGCCGCGGCTCCCCCGGCGGACCGGGCGTCCTGCGCCAGCCGCTCCGGCAGCCAGCGCCGCACCGCGTCCTCCCACCGCCGCGGGTCCACGTTCCACTCCTTGGTGTGCCGGGCGCGGGTGAACGGCACGAACTCCACGAGCCGGTTCAGCTCCGCGAGCCGGCGGGAGCTGGCGGCGGGGACGAACTCGTCGTCCACCGAGTGCAGCACCAGGGTGGGCGTGCGCAGGTGCTCGCTGCGGGAGAGCCAGTCGAGGGCCTTGAGGTCCACCGGCGCGGCGAGACCGGTCAGCATCCGCCCCGCCCGGTGCGAGATGAGGTTGGTGGCCAGCCGGCCGATCCCGGAGGGGATGCGCCGGGTGCGGGAGTGGTGGGCGATCAGCTCGAACCAGTCCACGACCGGGCCGGTCAGCACCAGGGCCGCGATGTCGTCGCGGTAGAAGGAGAGGTCGGCCGTCTGCAGGGAGATGGCCCCGCCCATGGACCAGCCGAAGAGCACGATCTGGGTGGCGCCGCGGGACTTGGCGTAGCTGATCGCCGTCTGCACGTCCTTCCACTCCGTGAACCCCAGCCCGTACCGGAAGTCGTGGGTGGGCGGGGCCTCGCGGTCGTTGCGGTAGGAGATCAGCAGGGAGGTCAGCCCGAGCTCCCGGGCCACCGGCGCCGCGCGCACGGTCTCCATCCGGTTCGCCCCGCGTCCGTGCACCATGATCGCCCAAGGTCCCGGCAGCTCCCGCGGCCGCTCGCCCTCCGGGGTGGGCCCGCCCTCGGCGGGCACGACCCAGCAGGGCGCGGGACCGACCTCGATGGGGATCTCGACCTCCTCGAACGGCAGCCCGGCGGCGCCGGGGTCCGGGTAGACGGTCCCGGACCAGAAGCCGCGGGAGGCCTTCGCGAGATCCCCCGCGTAGACCTCCTCCACCACCCGGGTGACGGTGCCCTCCTGCGGGGAGTAGGAGCGGATCGCCCCGATCCGGGCGTGGCCGCGGCCGGCGTCGAAGCGCAGGCTGTAGGTGCCGGCCACGGTCGTGTCCACCGTGGCCGGCAGCTTCACGAGGGTCGTCGCCGCCGGGTCCCCGTCCTCGCCGGTGCGGGTCAGCCCGAGGATGGGCAGGTCCTCGGAGCGGTACTTCGGCGGCACCACGACCTGCCGGGCGAAGTAGGCCGCGGCGGCGCTGGAGAGCCCGAAGGACAGGGAGGCCGCGCCGACGGTGGCGGCGGCGCCGACCACGGCGCCGCGCGCCCACGCCGTCGCGGGAGCGGGCGGCGTCGCGGGGGGCGCGGCGGGGGCCGGGAGGAAGCGTCGAGGCATGTCACCAGTCTTCCACGGGGCCGCGGGCATAACCCGGAGGGGCACGTCGTTGTCCCTGCCGGGTGCTCCGGGCCCCGCGCCGCCGGCCGGGCCGCCCGCCGGAGCACCCGTCAGACCACCCGTTCGATCCCGGAGGACGACACCATGAGCGAGACCACCAGGCACGACGACCGCCCCGAGCCCGCCGACCGCCCCGCGACCGCCGACCGGACCGAGCAGGACTGGCGCTCGATCCTGTCCCCCGAGGAGTACCACGTGCTGCGGGAGGCCGGGACGGAACGGCCCTTCACGGGCGAGTACTGGAACACCGAGACCGAGGGCGTGTACACCTGCCGGGCGTGCGGGGCCGAGCTGTTCCGCTCGGAGACGAAGTTCGACGCCCACTGCGGGTGGCCCTCCTTCTACGCCCCGCTCGCGGAGGACCGGGTCCGCTACATCAAGGACACCACCCTGGGCATGGAGCGCGTGGAGGTCCGGTGCGCCGCCTGCGACTCCCACATGGGCCACGTCTTCGGCGGTGAGGGCTTCCCCACCCCGACCGACCTGCGGTACTGCATCAACTCCGTCTCCGTCCGGTTGGTCCCCGCCTCCTCGTGACCGGCGGGCCCGCGCGCGGCGTGGCACCGGCCACGCCGGCGCCCGGACGGCCTACCCTTCCAGTGTGAGCACCGTGAACGACCTGTCAGGGGTGTCCCAGGACTTCCAGGAGGCCCTGGAGCACCTGCTCCGCACCCCGTACCGGGACGGCATCGAGCTCACGGAGATCCCCGCGCCCACGCACCTGGCCCCCTTCGCCGCCGCGGTGCGCGCGGAGGTGCGGCAGCCGCCGGACCCGCCCGCCGGCCCGGCCGCGCAGCCCGGCACGGCGCTCCCGGCCCTGCCGCGGGCGGCGTCCCCGGCCGACGAGCTCGGGGCCCGGGGGCCGGCGGACGAGCTGGCCGCGGGCCGCTTCGTGCTCCTGTTCGACCCCACCGAGCCCGAGGCCTGGGGCGGGCCCCTGCGCATCGTCACGTGGGCTCGTGCGGCCGTGGGCCGGGAGGTCGGGTGCGACGACACGGCCGGGCTGCTCGCCTGGACCCGGCTCCTCGAGTCCCTGCGGCGCCACCGGGCCGGATATTCTCGGGAGGGCGGCACGGCGTCCCGGGTCCTCGCCGAGGGCTTCGGGACCCTCGGGGACCAGGTCGAGGGGGCCGACGTCGAGCTGCGGGCGTCCTGGACGCCCGACGGGTCCGACGTGGAGCCGCACCTCGCCGCCTGGGCGGACACGGTCTGCGCGTTCGCGGGCCTGCCGCCCTACCCGCGCGGGGTGACCGTGCTGCACCCGCGCCGCTGACCACCGAACCGACCGCGCCCCGACGGGGCCGACACAGAATCGAAGACGCTCCTTGACCAGCCCAGCCGACCGCCGATCCGCGCCCGACGAGCCCTCGACCCCGGTGGTCGCCGGCTTTGAGGACTACGAGATCCCCGACAGCGTCCACCTCGCGGCCCCGTTCGACGGCGTCCCGCCCGTCATCGGGACCGTGGCCGGGCTCGAGCGGGCCGCCGCCGCCGTCGCCGGGGGGACGGGCCCGGCCGCGATCGACACCGAGCGCGCCTCCGGCTTCCGCTACGGCCAGCGCGCCTTCCTCGTCCAGCTGCGCCGCGAAGGCGTGGGCACCCTGCTCATCGACCCCGAGGCCACCGGGTCGCTGGCCGTGCTCAACGAGGCGCTCGCCGGCGTGGAGTGGGTGCTGCACGCCGCCACCCAGGACCTGCCCTCGCTGCGGGCGCTGGACATGGAGCCGGACCTGCTCTTCGACACCGAGCTGGGCGGGCGCATCGCCGGGCTCCGGCGGGTGGGCCTGGCCGCCGAGACGGAGGAGCTGCTCGGCTACACACTGGCGAAGGAGCACTCCGCCGTCGACTGGTCCAAGCGGCCCCTGCCGCAGGACTGGCTCAACTACGCCGCCCTCGACGTGGAGATGCTCATCCCGCTGCGCTGGGCGATGGAGGACCTGCTCCGGGAGCAGGGCAAGCTCGAGTGGGCCCTGGAGGAGTTCGAGGCCGTGCGCACGGCCCCGCCCGCCCCGCCGCGCCAGGACCCGTGGCGCAGGACCTCCGGGATCAACAAGGTCAAGGGCCGCCGCCAGCTCACCGCGCTGCGCCTGCTGTGGGAGGAGCGCGAGCGGCTGGCCCAGCACAAGGACCTCTCCCCCAGCCGGTTGCTGCCGGACGCGGCCCTCGTGGCGGCGGCCTCCGCCATGCCCCGGACCGTGCCCCAGCTGCTGGCCACCCCCGGTTTCCACGGCCGGCAGGCCGCGCGGGAGGCTCCCCGGTGGCTGCGGGCGATCGCCGAGGCCCGCAACGCCACCGAGCTCGTCCCCGTCACCGTGAAGTCCGACGCCCTGCCGCCCGTGAAGGCCTGGGAGGTGAAGCGCCCCGAGGCCGCCGCCCGGCTGAAGGTCCTCAAGCCGGTCGTGACCCAGCTGGCGGAGGAGCACGGGCTGCCGACCGAGAACCTGCTCACCCCGGAGCACCTGCGCCGCTTCTGCTGGCAGCCGCCCAAGAGCACCGGCGACCAGGCGGTGGCCGACCGGCTGCGCGACCTCGGCGCCCGCCGCTGGCAGGTGCGACTCACGGCGCCCGTCATCGGCGCGGCCTGGCGGGAGCTGCGGGCGCGCAAGCGCGCCGCCCGCCACGCCGAGCAGCCCCACACCGAAATGGCCCACACCGAGCTGGCCCACACCGAGCTGGCCCACACCGAGCAGCCCCAGGCCGACCTCGCGCAGGCCGACCTCGCGCAGGCCGACCTCTCCCGGGCCGAGCGCGCCGGGACCGGGCTCGCCCCGGCCGGCGGCGAGGGAGCCCCCGCCGCCTGAGCCGCAGGGGCCCGCGGCGGCCGGCCGTGCGGCGCCGCCTCCGGCCGGACTGCGCGCGGGGCGGCACGACGACGGGCCCCGGCCGGAGGCCGGGGCCCGTCACGGGGCTGCTGGGATCAGTGCTGGGTGTCGCCGGGGGCCGGGTGCGGCTCGGCCGGATCCAGCGGGGTCTCCGGGGTGACCGGCTTCGCGGTCTGCAGGTCCGCGTAGCCGGGGGTGGAGGTGCCGGTCGCCGCGCCGGTGCCGCCCGAGGAGCCGGAGACCTTGTCCTTGACCGTCGAGGACGCGTCCGAGGCCTTGGTGCCCACCGTGTCGGCGGCCTTCTTGGCGGAGTCGGCGAGCTTGCCGCCGACCACGGGCACCTCCGACTTGACCCAGTCGGTGCCCTCGGAGACCTTCGCCTGCACCTTGGGGTCCTGCCAGGTCTTCAGGGCGTTCTGCTTCAGGGTCTCGTAGCTCTTGCGGCCCGAGGCCGAGCCGACCACGAAGCCGACGCCGAAACCGGTCACGAAGATGAGTCGCTTGATCATGGTGCTGTCCTTCCGTCCGTCCCGGCGCTGCCGCCGGGAACGGGTCGGAGCCTCTGGTGCACGGCTCGTCCCCGGTGTCTGTTGTCATCGTCATCCTACTGATCACATGGTGCAGCCGACACCGCCCCCCCGCCGCACTCCGCTGAGAGCGATCACCCGCCCCGCTCGGGCGCACACCCCGAGGGCACGTCCCGGCGGCACCGGTCGGCCGCCCCGGGGGTGGTCCCGCCGGGCCCGGCAGCGGCGGCGCCTAGACTGGCGGTGCACCCGCAGGACCGCCGACGAGAGGACCACCATGGCCGCGCCCGAATCCTCCACCGCCCCCTCCGCGCTGCCCCGGCGCACGGTCCTGGGCGCGGCCTGCGCGGGACTGGGCTCCGCCGCGGCGCTGAGCGCGTGCGGCGGCCAGGACGGGTCGTCGGACGGACCGGCCGAGCCCGTGGACGCGGGCGCGGTCGAGGACGTGCCCGTGGGCTCCGGCGTCAAGGTGGATCGGGACGGGGTGCAGGCGGTGGTGGCACGGCCCGCCGAGGACACGGTCGTGGCGTTCTCCCCGGTGTGCCCGCACCAGGGCTGCATGGTCGTGCCCGAGGAGCGGCGCTACGTCTGCCCCTGTCACGCGTCGCAGTTCGACCTCGCGACCGGGGAGGTCCGGGGCGGACCGGCCCGGACGGGGCTCACGCCGTACCCGGTAGCCGTCCGGGAGGGCCGGATCGTCCTCGGCTGAGCCGCTCAGCCCCGGCCCGGCCGCGGCAGCGACGTTCCGTTCCGGGCCGTGTCCGGGAGGACCTCGGCGTCCTCCGCCTCGACCGGGCGGGCGTAGGGCACCCGGGTGCCGAGCACGGAGGCCAGAGTGTCCTGGGCGACGCGCTGGGCGGTGAGCCCCACCCGTTCCAGGACCTGGGAGCGCGAGCCGTGCGCGAGGAACCGGGTCGGCAGACCGACCTCGTTCAGGGCGGTGTCGACGCCGGCGGCGCGCATCTCCTGCCGGATCCGCGAGCCGATCCCGCCGGCGCGCACCCCGTCCTCCACGACGACCACGATTCGGTGCTGGGCGGCGAGCTCGATGACCGACCCGGGCACCGGGAGCACCCACCGGGGGTCGACCACGGTGGAGGACACCCCGTGGGCCTCCAGCCGGTCGGCGACGTCCAGGGACAGCCCGCTCATGGCACCGACGGAGACGATCAGGACGTCGCGGCGGGCGCCCTCGGTGCCGCTCTCCCCGCCGCGGCGGGCGAGGACGTCCACGCCGTCGGAGAGCCGCTCCACCGCCGGGACGGGCGTGCCCACCGACCCCTTGGGGTAGCGGATGACCGTGGGGGCGTCGCCGACGGCCACCGCCTCGCGCAGCTCCTCGACCAGGGTCGGCTCGTCGCGCGGGGCGGCGAGGTGCAGCCCGGGGACGATCTGGAGCAGCGCCAGGTCCCACATGCCGTGGTGGCTCGGCCCGTCCGGTCCGGTGACCCCCGCGCGGTCCAGGACCAGGGTGACCCCGGCCCGGTGCAGGGCCACGTCCATGAGCAGCTGGTCGAAGCCGCGGTTGAGGAACGTGGCGTACAGGGCGACGACCGGGTGGAGCCCGCCGTAGGCCATGCCCGCGGCCATCGCCACGGCGTGCTGCTCGGCGATCCCCACGTCCACGACGCGGTCGGGGTGGGCGGCCTGCATCTTCTGCAGCCCCACCGGGATGAGCATGGCCCCGGTGATGCCCACGACGTCCTCGCGCTCGTCGGCGATCCGGGCGATCTCGTCGCGGAACACGGCCGTCCAGCTGCGCTCGGAGCTCGTGGCGGTGGAGCGCCCCGTGACGGGGTCGATGACGCCCACGGCGTGGAACTGGTCGTCCTCGTGGGCGATCGCGGGCGCGTACCCGTGGCCCTTCTCCGTGATGGCGTGCACGATGACGGGCCCGCCGTAGTTCTTAGCGTTGCTGAGCGCCTGCTCGACCGCCTCGAGGTCGTGGCCGTCCACCGGGCCCAGGTACTTCATGCCGAGGTCCTCGAAGATGCCCTGCGGGACCACGACGTCCTTCAGGCCCTGCTTCATGCCGTGCAGGCCCCGGTAGAGCATCTCCCCCACCGGCCCGGAGTGCTTCAGCAGGTTCTTCACCGACTCGAGGGTCTGCTCGTAGCGACGGTCGGTGCGCACGGCGTCCACGCCCTGCTGCACGCTCGCCTGCAGCTCGGCCAGGTGGTTGGCGAAGCCGCCCACCGTGGGGGCGTAGGACCGGCCGTTGTCGTTGACCACGATCACGACCTTGCGGTCGCGGTCGGAGGCGATGTTGTTGACGGCCTCCCACGCCATGCCGCCGGTCAGCGCGCCGTCCCCGACGAGCACCACGGTGTGCCGGTCGGTCCGGCCCGTCATGGCGTAGCCGCGGGAGATGCCGTCCGCCCAGGACAGGGACGACGACGCGTGCGAGGACTCGACGATGTCGTGCACCGACTCCGCCCGGTCCGGGTAGCCGGCGAGGCCGCCCTCCTGGCGCAGGGTGCGGAAGTCCTGGCGGCCGGTGAGCAGCTTGTGCACGTAGGACTGGTGCCCGGTGTCGAAGACCACGGAGTCCTTGGGCGAGTCGAAGACGCGGTGGACCGCCATGGTCAGCTCCACGACCCCCAGGTTGGGGCCCAGGTGGCCCCCGGTCGCGGAGACGTGGGTGACGAGGAACTCACGGATCTCGGCGGCCAGCTCGGTCAGCTCCGCGCGGGTCAGCCCCGCGAGGTCCTCGGGCCCGGACACCCGTTCCAGCACGCTCATGCTTCCTCCCGCACTCCTCGGCGTCGTGGTCGGCCGCTCCGGGGTCGCCGGGGCGGCACGTTCCCCCGATCCTACTCGCTCGCCCCGACAGCCCCGGGCGGCACGAGGGGCCCGGTCCGTTGCCGGACCGGGCCCCTCGTGCGTCCTGGATCAGGACCGGGCGAGCGCTCACCCGTGCTCCCCGGGCGCGCCGCGGCGCGCCCGGGGACCTGCCTACTTGGCGATCTGCCGCAGCACGTACTGCAGGATCCCGCCGTTGCGGTAGTAGTCCGCCTCGCCCGGCGTGTCGATGCGCAGGACCGCGTCGAACTCGACCGTGGAGCCGTCCTCCTTCGTGGCGGTGACCTTCAGCGTCCTCGGGGTGGTGCCCTCGTTGAGCGCGGTTACCCCCTGGATGGCGAAGGTCTCGGTGCCGTCCAGGCCCAGGGAGTCGGCGGACTCCCCGGCCGGGAACTGCAGCGGCAGCACGCCCATGCCGATGAGGTTCGAGCGGTGGATGCGCTCGTAGCTCTGGGCGATGACGGCCTTGACGCCCAGCAGCGAGGTGCCCTTCGCGGCCCAGTCGCGCGAGGACCCGGAGCCGTACTCCTTGCCGCCCAGCACGACCAGCGGGACGCCGGCCTGCTGGTAGTTCATCGCGGCGTCGTACACGGCGGCCTGGGGGCCGCCCTCCTGGGTGAAGTCGCGGGTGAACCCGCCCTCCACGCCGTCCAGCAGCTGGTTCTTGATCCGGATGTTGGCGAAGGTGCCGCGGATCATGACCTCGTGGTTGCCGCGCCGGGAGCCGTAGGAGTTGAAGTCCTTGCGCTCCACGCCGTTGGCGATGAGGTACTTGCCGGCCGGGGTGTCGGACTTGAAGGAGCCCGCCGGGGAGATGTGGTCGGTGGTGACCGAGTCGCCCAGCTTCAGCAGCACCCGGGCGCCGGAGATGTCCTCGACCGGGGTCGTCTCCATCGTCATGCCCTCGAAGTACGGGGGCTTGCGCACGTAGGTGGACTGCGGGTTCCACTCGAAGGTCTTGCCGGTGGGGGTGTCCAGGTTCTGCCAGCGCTCGTCACCGTCGAAGATGGTGCCGTACTCGCGGGTGAACATCTCCGTGTCGATGGACGCGTCGATGATCCTCTGCACCTCGGCCGGCTCCGGCCAGATGTCCTTGAGGTAGACGTCGTTGCCGTCCGCGTCCTGGCCCAGGGGCTCGCTCTCGAAGTCGAAGTCCATGTTGCCGGCCAGGGCGTAGGCGATCACCAGCGGCGGGGACGCCAGGTAGTTCATCTTCACGTCCGGGTTGATCCGGCCCTCGAAGTTGCGGTTGCCGGAGAGCACCGAGGTCACGGCCAGGTCGTTGTCCTGGATGGCCTGGGAGATCTCCTCCTCCAGCGGCCCGGAGTTGCCGATGCAGGTGGTGCAGCCGTAGCCCACGATGTAGAAGCCGAGCTCCTCCAGCGCCGGCACCAGACCGGACTTCTCGTAGTAGTCGGTGACGACCTTGGAGCCCGGGGCGATCGAGGTCTTCACCCACGGCTTCGCCTTCAGGCCCTTCTCGACGGCGTTGCGGGCCAGCACCGCCGCGGCCATCATGACCGAGGGGTTGGAGGTGTTGGTGCACGAGGTGATCGAGGCGATCGACACCGCGCCGTGGTCGAGCTCGAACTCCCGGCCGTCGGGCATGGTCACGGGGACCTGCTTGGTCGGCCGGCCGTTCTGGGCGTAGGCGTGGTGCTCGCGCGGGCGGTCCTTCTCCGGCTGCGGGTGCTCCGGCGTGTAGGCCGGGGCGTCGGAGGCCGGGAAGGACTGCGCCGAGGCGTCGTCGATGGTGTTGCCGGCGGTGACGTCCTCGTCCACGTGCGTCGCGTAGTTGCCCAGGTCCTCGTGGAACTGCGCCTTCGCGTCGGTGAGCGAGATGCGGTCCTGGGGGCGCTTCGGCCCGGAGATCGAGGGGACCACGGTGGAGAGGTCCAGCTCGAGGTACTCCGAGAAGGTGATCTCCTCGGCCGGGTCGTGCCACATGCCCTGTTCCTTGACGTACGCCTCGACGAGCGCGACCTGCTCGTCGGAGCGCCCGGTCAGGCGCAGGTAGTCCAGGGTGACGTCGTCGATCGGGAAGATCGCGGCGGTCGAGCCGAACTCGGGGCTCATGTTGCCGATCGTCGCGCGGTTGGCCAGGGGCACCGCGCCCACGCCCTCGCCGTAGAACTCCACGAACTTGCCGACCACGCCGTGGTCGCGGAGCATCTCGGTGATGGTGAGCACCACGTCGGTGGCCGTGGCGCCCGCCGGGATCTCACCGGTGAGCTTGAAGCCGACCACGCGCGGGATGAGCATCGAGATGGGCTGGCCGAGCATCGCGGCCTCGGCCTCGATGCCGCCCACGCCCCAGCCCAGCACGCCCAGGCCGTTCTCCATGGTCGTGTGCGAGTCGGTGCCCACGCAGGTGTCCGGGTAGGCGCGCAGAACGCCGTCGACCTCGCGGGTCATGACGACGCGGGCCAGGTTCTCGATGTTGACCTGGTGGACGATGCCCATGCCCGGGGGGACGACCTTGAAGTCGTCGAAGGCGGTCTGGCCCCAGCGCAGGAACTGGTACCGCTCGCCGTTGCGCTGGTACTCGATGTCCATGTTGCGCTCGATCGACTCGCGGCTGCCGAACGAGTCGATCTGCACGGAGTGGTCGATCACGAGCTCGGCCGGGGCGAGCGGGTTCACCCGGGCGGGGTCGCCGCCGAGGTCCGCGACGGCCTCGCGCATCGTGGCGAGGTCGACGATGCAGGGCACGCCGGTGAAGTCCTGCATGATGACGCGGCCCGGGGTGAACTGGATCTCGATGCTGGGCTCGGCCTCCGGGTCCCAGTTGGCCAGGGCCTCGATGTGCTCGGAGGTGATGTTGGCGCCGTCCTCGGTGCGCAACAGGTTCTCGAGCAGAACCTTGAGGCTGTACGGGAGCTTCTGCGCCCCCTCCAGCGTGTTCAGTCGGAAAATCTCGTATTCGGTGCCGTCGACGTCGAGAACGCCCTTGGCTCCGAAGCTGTCCACCGTGCTCATATGCGTGGAACTCCTCTCGCCACCGTCATGGAAACGCCCGCGGGAGGACACCGGCGAAGCGCCGGGTGTTCTCCCGTGAACAGTCACCTGTCAGTGTAGCCCGATCGGGCGCGGTGGCCCCCGAGCCGCCGTCGCGGCGACGACACATCCGGGCGCGGCTCAGGGCTCCAGGACCGCCAGGGTCTCGACGTGGTGGGTGTTGGGGTACATGTCGAAGGCCCGCACCGACCGCACCCGCCACCCGGCCCGGCGGAACCGGCCGAGGTCCCGCGCCAGGGTGGCCGGGTCGCAGGCGAGGTAGGCGATCCGGCGCGGGGCCAGGGCCACGAGCTGGTCCACGACGACCCGCCCGGCGCCCGCCCGGGGCGGGTCCAGGACCACGACGTCCGGCCGGGCCGCCGCCCGGGCCCGTCCCGGGGACCTCCGCCCCCGGGGCCCGGCGGTGCCCGGCCAGAGCCGGGCCGCGACCTTGTCGACGCTGCCGCGCTCCACCCGGACCTGCGGGCGGTCCGCGAAGGTGCGCCGCGCGTCGGCGCTGGTGACCGGCGAGCCCTCGACCGCGAGCACGGACCCGGCGGGGCCGACCGCGTCCGCGAGCGCGGCCGTGAACAGGCCCGCGCCCGCGTACAGGTCGAGGGCGTGCTCTCCCGGGCGTGCCCCGGCCGCGGCCGGCACCGCCTCGAGCAGCAGACCGGGGGCGCTGCGGTGGATCTGCCAGAAGCCCTCGGCCGAGACCTCCCAGCGGTGGGCGCCGGCGTGCTCGACGACGGCGGGGCGCCCCGACCACGTCTCGAGCTCGCGCGAGTCCTCGGCGCGGGCGGTGACGGAGACCTCCCGGCCGGCGGCGAGGCGCTCCAGCTCCCGGCGCAGCCGCTGCCGGTCGGCCCCGGCGGCCAGGGCCAGGTGGACCAGCGGCGTCCCCCCGCCGGCCGGGGCCGCGACGTCCACGCGCGCCACGCCCCGCAGGTCCAGCGCCGCCAGCCGCAGGTCGTCGATCGCCGGGACGACGAGCGGGAAGCTCTCGACCGGGACGACGGCGGCGCTGCGGTGGGGATGCATCCCGATCCGCCCGGCGGCGTCCACGGCGAAGTGCGCCCGGGTGCGCCAGCCCAGGCCCAGAGGGTCCTCACCGGGCATGGCCTCGACCTCGACTCGGGTGTCGAGACCGGCCAGGCGGGAGAGCTGCTCGGCGACCACGGCAGCCTTCAGCCGGCGCTGGGCCGGGAGCTCGGCGTGGCCGAACTCCGCCCCGCCCACGGGCGGCTCGCCGCGCCGCCACGTGCGGAGGGGGTCGGCCGGGGCCCAGACGTGCCGGTCGCGGCGGCCGGGGTCGGCCTCCAGGACCGCGACCACGTCCCCGCGCCAGAAGCGCGCCTCGGGCCCGGCCTCCGTGAGCCGGACACGGACCAGCTCCCCGGGCAGGCCGTGGCGGACGAACACCACCCGGCCCTCGCCGGTGCGGGCCACGGTGTGGCCGCCGTGGGCGACCGGGCCGAGGCGCAGCTCGAGCTCGTCGTGCTGGGCGGGGGTGGCCGGGGAGTGCGGGGAGGTCACGGGCGGGCGGCTCTCTGCTGGGGGGCGGGGGCGGACTCGGGGCCGACGTCCTGGCCGGCGGCCGAGGACAGGTGCCAGGGCACGGAGGCCGTCATGACCCCGCGCTCCTGGTGCAGGCGGGCGCGCAGCGGGCGGATCGCCTGGTTGTGCAGCAGCCGTTCCCAGCGGTGGCGCACCACGTACTCGGGCAGGTAGACCACGACCAGGTCCCGCGGGGACTTCCGGCGGACCCCGCGCACGTGGTCGACCACGGGGCCGATGGTGTCCCGGTAGGGGGCGTCGAGCACGGTGACGGGCACCGGGATCTCGAGCCGCTGCCACTCGTCCAGGATCCGCCGGGTGGCGGCGGCGTTGGTGTCCACCACCACGGCCTCGAGGGTCGAGGGCCGGGACGCCCGGGCGTAGGCGAGGGCGCGCATGAGGGGCTTGCGCACGGACGAGACGTAGATGATCGCGTGCACCCGGGAGGGCAGGGCCCGCACCGGGGAGTCCGGCTGCAGGGCGAGCTCGGCGTCCACGGCGTCGTAGTGCCGGCGGACTCCGGCCATCACGGCGCTGAGGAGCACGATGGCCACGAGGGTGATCCACGCGCCCTGGGTCAGCTTGGTCACGAGCACGACCACGAGCACGGCCGCGCACAGCACGAAGGCGACCAGGGCCACCGCCCGGCGGCCGAACAGCTCCCGCCGCACCCCGGGGTGGGGCCGCATCCGCCGGACCCGCCCCCAGTGCCGGACCATGCCCGCCTGGGTGAGGGTGAAGGAGACGAACACGCCCACGATGTAGAGCTGGATGAGGCTGTTGACGTTGGCCCCGAACGCCACGATGAGGCCCACGGCCACGAGCAGCAGCAGCAGGATGCCGTTGGTGAAGGCGAACCGGTCCCCGCGCGCTTGCAGCTGCCGCGGCAGGAAGGCGTCGCGGGACAGGCGGGACGCCAGCGTGGGGAACCCGGAGAAGGCCGTGTTGGCGGCGAGCACCAGCACCCCGACGGTGGCGGCCACGAGCACGTAGAACCACAGCGACTCCGTGCCGAAGACCGTCTTGGCGAGCTGGCCCAGGACGGGGTCCTGGAAGAAGTCGGGGCCCGGGAGCCGCCCGTCCACGAGCAGCTGCTCCGCGGGGTTGCCGACGACGACGACGTCCGTGCGGTCCGCGAGGTACATGACGCCGGCGAGCATGGCCGCCGAGAGCGCGCCCAGCAGGCCGAGGGTGGCCGCCGCGTTGGCGGCGCGCGGCTTGCGGAAGTAGGGCACGGAGTTGGTGATGGTCTCCACGCCGGTCAGGGCCACGGCCCCGGAGGAGAAGGCCCGGAGCACCAGCAGCGCCCCCGCCAGGCCGGTCAGCCCGGCGTCGAGGCCGGCCGCGGGGAGGACCTCCCGGTCCGCGCTCGGGGCCTGGCCCAGGGACCCGGTGAGGTCCTGGCCCAGGCCCACGAGCAGCAGCGCGGCGAGCACGGCCAGGAAGAAGTAGGTGGGCACCGCGGCGGCCCGGCCGATGAAGGCCAGCCCGCGCAGGTTGAGGAGCCCGACGAGCAGCACCCCCGCCACCGCGAGCTCGACCCGCCGGTCGGCCACCCCGGGCAGGGCCGCCGTGACGTACTGCGCGGCGGTGGCCATGGACACCGCCACGACCAGCGCGTAGTCGGCCATCAGGGCCGCCCCGACCCCGACGCCGGCGGTGCGCCCGAGGTTCTTGGAGACGATCTCGTAGTCGCCGCCGCCGGAGGGGTAGGCGCGCACGTTCTGCCGGTAGGCGGCGATCACCACGGCGAGCACCACGAGCACGGCCAGCCCCACCCACGGGGAGATCGCCACCGCCGTGGTCCCGGCCAGGGCGAGCGTGAGGATGATCTCGTCCGGCGCGTAGGCCACCGAGGACAGCGCGTCCGCCGAGAACACCGGCAGCGCCGTGCGCTTGGGCAGCACGGCGTCGCGGAACCGCTCGTTGTGGATGGGCTTGCCGACGAGTGCGCGGCGCAGCGCCCGGGGAATGCTCTGCACGGCTCCCCACGGTAGTCCGTCCGGCACCGATTGTCCGCCGGGGCGGGCGTGAGGTGCGCCGCCCTGCGTGGCCTAGGCTGAGGACATGGCGCATTTCGTGATCATGGGCGTGGGGCGCGTCGGCGTGATGGTCGCCCACACCCTGGAGGACTCCGGGCACACCGTGGCGGTGATCGACCAGGACGACCGTGCCTTCCGCCGGCTGCGCAAGTCCTTCGAGGGCAGGAAGGTCACCGGGCTGGGCTTCGACCGCGAGGTGCTGCGCCGGGCCGGGATCGAGGAGGCCTACGCGTTCGCGGCCGTCTCCAGCGGGGACAACTCCAACATCATCGCCGCGCGGGTGGCGCGCGAGACCTTCAAGGTCCGCCACGTGGTCGCCCGCATCTACGACCCCTCCCGCGCGGAGTTCTACCAGCGCCTGGGCATCCCCACGGTCGCCGCCGTGCGCTGGAGCGCGGACCAGGCGCTGCGCCGGATCCTGCCCGAGCAGTCGATCACCGCCGACTTCCGGGAGGCCTCGGGGCGGCTGCAGCTGGGCGAGCTGTCCCTCGACGACTCGTGGTCGGGCCTGCACCTGGAGGCGATCGAGGAGGCCGCCGGGGTGCGCGTGGCCTTCGTGACCCGCTTCGGGGAGGGCGTCCTGCCCGGCCCGGACACCAGCTACCAGCAGGGGGACGTGGTGCACGCGATGATGCGCACGGGCGAGGTGGAGGCGGTCTCGCGCGTCCTCTCCCGCCCGCCGGACCCGGAGGTCCTGGACTTCGCCAACTCCCTGCGCCGCGACGCCGAGGACGCGTCCGGCTCCGACCGCACCTACCCGGGAGGCAGCTGATGCGCGTGGTCGTGGTGGGCGCGGGCGCCGTGGGGGCCTCGATCGCCCGGGAGCTGCTCTCCCACCACCACGAGGTGGTGATCTTCGACGAGAAGCCCGAGGTGATCGGGCGCTCCGACCTGCGCGGCGCCCAGTGGATCATCGGGGACGCCTGCGAGCTCTCCACGCTGCGGGAGGGCGGTCTGGAGGAGACCGACGTCGTCGTCGCCGCCACGGGCGACGACAAGGCGAACCTGGTGGTGTCCCTGCTGGCGCGCAGCGAGTTCGGGGTGCCCCGCACGGTGGGCCGGGTGAACAACCCCAAGAACGAGTGGCTCTTCGACGACGCGTGGGGCGTGGACGTGGCCGTCTCCACACCGCGCCTGATGACGGCGCTGGTGGAGGAGGCCGTGGAGGTGGGCGACGTGGTGCGGCTGCTGACCCTGCAGACGGGCGGGGCGACCCTCTCCGCCTACACCGTCCCGCACGAGCACCCGGTCATCGCCTCGATGGTCTCCCAGGTGCCGTGGCCCCCGGACGTGACGCTCGTGGCGATCCTGCGCGACGGCGTGCCCATCACCCCCTCCGGCGACGACGTGCTCGAGGGTGCCGACCAGCTCTTCTTCGTCTCCACCGCCGCGGGCGAGGGGCAGCTGCGCGCGATGTTCACGACCGCCGACCAGCACGAGCCGCCCCAGGGCTGAGCCGGGCCGGGCCGCTCAGCCGGCGCTGTCCTGCTCGGCGCCGTCCTGCTCTGCACCGTCCTGCTCTGCACCGTCCTGCTCGGCGGCGATCTGCTGCGGCGGCCGGGAGACTAGCCACGCCAGCCACAGGGTCAGCGCGTACAGGGGCACGCCCATGACCAGCCGGGCCACGCCCAGCCCGGTGAGGTTCCCCGCGAAGTACAGCGGCACCTGGACCAGGAGCCGGGCCGCGAACATGGCCATGAGCATCACCGTGGCCACCCGGTAGGCGCGCAGGCGCACCGGGACGTCACGCCACTGGGTGCCCTCCCCGCGGATGTAGCCGTAGAACACCCCGAGCAGCGGCCAGCCCGCGAGCAGCGAGATCCCCAGGCCCACGAAGGAGACCGTGTTGATCCAGAATCCGGGGACGTAGTAGTCCAGGGCCTCGCCGGTGGCCCGGGCGAACAGCGCGCACACGCCCACCCCCACCACGCCGGAGACCGCCTGGACGAGGCTCTGGCGCCGGGCCAGGCGCAGCACCGTGAACGCGGCCGCGGTCCCGAGGGACGCCAGCAGGGCCACGCCCAGGGCGTCGCCCGCCAGGAGCACGGCCAGGAACACGAAGCCGGGCAGGATCGTCTCGGCCAGGCCCCGCCAGCCCCCGACGGCGTGCAGCACGTCGAGCTGGCCGTTGTCCTTGCGCCGCATGCCGGAGCGTGCCGCGTAGGCGGCCATCGAGTCCTCCATCCCGGAGCGGCGCGGGCCGCGGCCCGCCGTCTCGTCCGGCTCCCCGGGACGCGTCATCCGTCGACCTGCCACATGTGCTGTTCCGTCCTATCTGCTGACCTGCTTGGCGATGATCTCGTAGCGCGGGTTGAACATGGTGGGGCGGCCGTCGCGGAAGCTCACGACCCCCACGCAGCGCAGCCGCGTCCCGGCGGTCACGCCCGGCACGCTGCGCTGGCCCTGCCACACGAGCAGCAGCGCGCGGGGCTCGGCGGCGCCGGGCTCCCGCGCGCACTCCGGCACCAGCAGCGCCGTGTAGTTCTGCGCCCCGGTCACCGGGGGCACCGTCACCTCGACCACCTGGCCGGTGGCCATCACCCGGTGCCGGCCGCCGGCGGCCGCCGGGTCGAGGTCCCCGGCGCACACGGGGGCCTCGGTCACCACGTCGATCGCCCCCGTCGCCGACCCCGCCCGGGGCGAGCCGTTCTGCGCGTGCGCCACGGCTCAGCCGATCTCGGTGATCTCGGGACCGCGCCGCGGCGGGGCCACGGGCCCGGCCTCCGGCTGCGGGGCCGGCGCCCGGACGGAGCCCTCCGGCACGGTCAGCGGGAGCAGCTCCCGCGGGGGCATGGGGCGGTCCCCGCGCACCACGACGAGCTCGCGCACGACCTCCTCGAGGGCGGCGGACTCGGCCGCCACCGCGGCGGTGCCCGTGAACACCGCGCGCACGAACCAGCGGGGCCCGTCGATGCCGACGAAGCGCGCCAGGCGGAAGCCGCGGGTCCCGTCCGAGGCGGTGGCCGGGAAGCGGGTGAGCACCTGCAGCCCGAAGGGCCCTTCCTCCACCGTGGGCTCCCCGTTGCCCTCGCGCAGGGACTGGACGAGCTCACGGCGGACCTCCTCCCACAGCCCCTCGGACCGGGGCGCGGCGAACGCCTGGACCTGCACGGAGCCGCCGGCGAGGTCGAGCGCCACCGCGCGCGGCCGCTGGGTCCGCTCGTCGACCTCCAGGCGCACCCCCAGCCCCGGCCGGGGCCGCACGAGCAGCGCACCCAGGTCGAGGTAGCCGTCCCGGTCCTCGAGCTGGGCCACGTCCAGCGGGCCCTGCGGCTCCGCGGGCGGTGCCGGCTGCGCCTCCGCGGCGTCCTGCGGCTGCTCCGGGGCGTCCTGCGCCGCCGGCTTCTTCTTCTTGCGACCGAACATGTTCTCGTTCTCCTCCGCCGGCACGCGTGCCGGCTCGTGGCGTCAGCTCTCGGGTCAGCTCGTGGTCAGGCGGTGCCGCTGGAGCCGAAGCCCGTCCCGCCGCGCTCGGACCCCGGCAGGGCGTCGACGACCTCGAAGACGGCCTGCTCCACGCGCTGCACCACGAGCTGGGCGATGCGGTCCCCGCGGCTGACCCGGAAGGGCTCGTCCCGGTCCGTGTTGAGCAGCGTCACCATGATCTCCCCGCGGTAGCCGGCGTCCACCGTGCCGGGGGCGTTGACCACCGTGATGCCGTGGCGGGCGGCCAGACCCGAGCGCGGATGGACGAAGCCGGCGTAGCCCTCGGGCAGCGCGATCGCCACGCCCGTGGGCACCAGGGCGCGCTCACCGGGGCCGAGGGTCAGGTCCGCGCGCGAGCGCAGGTCCGCGCCGGCGTCGCCGGCCTTCGCGTACACGGGCAGGGGGAGGTCCGGGTCGAGGGCCTGCAGCGCGATGCTGAGCGGGCGCCCGGGGCCCGGGGAAGGCCGGTGGCCTGTCGACTGGTCGTTCACAGTGCCCCACTCTAACGCGCCGGACCACGCCCGCGGTCGTGAGAACCTTGACTCATGTCCCACCCTGCTTCCTCCAGCGCGTCCCCGTCCGACGACCCCCGCGGTGCCCGCCCGTCCCCGGCCGGCGCCCCCGGGGCCCGGGTCCTCTACGAGGAGAAGCTCACCGCCGCGTGGTGGATGTGGCTCCTCGTCCTCTTCACCGGCCTGGTCGCCCTCGTGGCGCTCGCGCCCATCAATCCCTGGGTGGCCGGGCTCGCCGCCCTCGTGGCCGCGGGCGGCACGGCCGTGGCGCTGGTCGCCTCCACGAGCTCCATCGTGATCACCGACGAGTTCCTGCAGGTCGGCCGGGCCCGGATCGAGCGCCGCTTCGTCGGCGCCGCCGAGGCCTTCCGCGGCGACGAGGTGCGCCGCGTGCGCGGCCCCGAGCTCGACGGCCGGGCGTTCATGAACTTCCGGGCGTCCGTGGGCCCGGTGGTGCGGATCCGCATCACCGACCCCGTGGACCCGACCCCGTACTGGCTGACGTCGACGCGGCACCCGGAGCGGATCGTGGAGGTGCTGTCCCAGCCGGTGTGAGCCGTACGCCCGGGACCGGACGGAGGAGCCCCGCCGCGACGTGCGTCGCGGCGGGGCTCCTCCGGTTCTCGGGCGGTCGGGCGGGTGCGGTGCTCAGCCCACGCACTCGATGCAGTACTTGACGCCGTTCTTCTCCTCGGCGACCTGGGACCGGTGCCGCACCAGGAAGCACGAGCCGCAGGTGAACTCGTCCTCCTGCGCCGGCAGCACCACCACGGAGAGCTCCTCGTTGGAGAGGTCCGCCCCGGGCAGCTCGAAGCTCTCGGCCGCCGCCGCCTCGTCCTCGTCGACGCTGCCCGACTGCGGGTCGCTGCGGCGCGTCTGCTGCAGCTCCTCGATCGAGTCCTCCTTGAGCTCGTCGTCCTGCTTGCGCGGCGCGTCGTAGTCAGTGGCCATAGTCGGTCTTCGCTCCAAGATGGGTCCAGGGCGAGCTCCGAGGCGGCTGCCGCGCCGCCCACCGGGCTCTGTATCGCGTAGATTGTTCACCATGTGAGGGCAAAAATCCAACCGTGCTCCGGCCCGCGAACACGCGGTCGGAGCGGTTCGCGGACGGCGTCCGGCGGCCCCCGTGCGGCGGCCAGTAGGATTGGGGCGCAGGGTCGCACCGGCACCACGCCCGCAGCCGCCGGCCCCGCCGCGCAGTCCCCGCTCGACGACCGCGAGCGCACCCGAGAACCACCCGGAGGAATGACAGCATGGAGCAGTTGCGCCTGGCAGGTGTGCACGACGACGGTGAGCACCTGGTCGTCGAGGACGAGACGGGCACCCGCCGCCTGCTGCGGATCGACCAGGAGCTGCGCCTGGCCGTCCAGCGCGCCCGGCGCCTCGCCGGCTCCCGCCCCCGGGGCACGGGCCAGTTCGGCCCGCGCGAGATCCAGGCCCGGTTCCGCGCCGGGGCCACGGTCGAGGAGATCGTGGCCGAGAGCGGCTGGGAGGCCGCCCGCGTCCGCCGCTACGAGTGGCCGATCCTCGCCGAGCGCGCCCACATCGCCGCCGAGGCGCAGAAGGTCGAGATCGAGGACCGCTCCGCGCACCGGGGCTACCACTCCGTCTTCGAGGGCGAGCCGCTGACCCTCGGCCGGGCCGTGGCCCACCGGGCCGGGGACCTGGGCGTGGACCCCTCCTCGCTGGAGTGGGACTCCTGGCAGCGCGAGGACCACCTGTGGACCGTGGTCGCCCGGTTCGCCGTGACCGATGCCGGGGCCACCCCCACCGAGGACGAGCCCCAGGCCGAGTGGCTCTACAACCCGGCGAACCAGAGCGTGCGCCCGGCCAACTCCTGGGCCGAGGCCCTCACCGAGCCGGGCGCCCCGGACACCCCGCTCGGCGCCGGCCTGGGCGTCCTGGACGGCGGGCTCGACCCGGAGCTCACGCAGCTGCGCCGCTCCGCCGTGGAGGCCGACGACCTGCTCGACGTCCTGCAGGCCCGGCGCGGTCAGCGCATCGGCGAGGACGTGGAGGGCGACGACGCCCTGGCGGAGCTGCTGGGCCGCGGTATGGGACACGTCGAGCGGCGGCCGCGCCCGCTGGCCGCACCAGAGGACACCCCGGTGTTCGACCGGCCCTTCCAGCCCGCCACCCGGTTCCCCGACGCCGACCCGGCCGCGCGGGCGACGGCCCCGCAGGACACGCCCGAGGACCGCGGCGCGCCCCAGGACGGCCCCGGCACGGCACCGGCCGCCCCCGAGGGCACCGCCGCCCCCCGCGCCGCCGAGCAGGACGCGGCTGTCCAGGACCCCGCCGGCCAGGACGCACCTCCGCAGGACGCACTTCCGCAGGACGCCGCCGCGCAGGACCGGCCGGAGCAGGGCCGCCCGGCGCAGGACGTCCCGGGCCCGGTCGCCGCACTCCGGCCGTCCGCCCCGGAGGCGCCGGCCGGCGGCTCCACGCCCGGCGCCGCCGAGGCCGCGGACCCCGCCGGCGAGGGCTCCGAGCGCGCCGGCACGCGTGACGCGGGCGGGCCCGGGGACGCGGACACCGACCCGTCCGGCGGCGAGAGCGCCGCGCCCGAGCGGCCCCGGCCGCGCAACCGGACCGCCAAGGCCCGCCGCTCGGCGCGCTCCTCCGTGCCCAGCTGGGACGAGATCGTCTTCGGCAGCTCCTCCGACTGAGCTCCCGGGCCCGGCACGCGCCGGCCTCCGGCGCGCCGGGACGGCCACGGGATAGAGTGCACGCGTCAGGGGCCGGTCCGCGCCGCTCCCGCGGGCTCGCGCGCTCCCCCGTCCTGCGCGCGGCCCGGACGCACGGAACCACGTCAGGGGCAGCACGTCATGGGCAATTCGATCGAGGACGATCTGTTCGGTGAGGACGAGCGCGACGGCGTCGCCGGGCCGACGGGGTCCGCCGACCGGGCCGGATCCGGCTCACCGGACGAACCGGCCCGGGGCTCCGGGCCCGGCCGGGTCGTGGCGGGGCTCGTGCTCGGCGCGGTGGTCCTCGTGGTGCTGGCCGGCGTCGGCGTCCTCTATCTCGGCGGGGTGGGGCGCGACCTGTTCGGGGCCGGCCGGGAGGCGCAGTTCGTCCCGGCTCCCTCCGTGAGCCGCACGCCCGCCGCCACGCCCACGCCGTCCCGCACGCCCTCCCCCGCGCCCACCCGGTCCCCGACCCGGACGCCCACGCCCGGTCCGTCCCCGGAGCCGACGCCGGAGCCCGTCGCACCCGTGGCCCCCGCCCCGGTCGCCCCCGTCGCGCCGCAGCCCGTGGCCCCCGTCCCCGTCGCCCCCGCCCCGGTGACGCCGGCCCCTGTGGTCCCCGTGCCGGTGGCCCCCGCACCGGTGGTCCCCGCGCCGGCCGAGCCCGCTCCGGCCGTGCCCGCGCCCGCTCCCTCGAGCCCGGCCGGGACCCCGGCGCCGGGCACCGTCAGCCCCCTGCCCGGCGACGACGAGGACGCGGCCGACGAGAGGCCCGACGAGGAACCGCTCGCGGAGCAGGCCGCCGCCGGCGAGGAGGCGGCTGCGGAGGCCACCCCGGGCGCCCCGGTGCCGACGCCCGTGGAGAGCCCCGAGGACGAGGCCGCGGACACCCCCTGACCGGGCGGCCGCGTCCGCGCTCAGCTCAGCCGCAGCAGCGGCACCTCGCGCTCGGCCCGGGTGAGCGAGCCGTGCTGGCCCACCATCGAGAGAACACTGGGACGGGCCCGGCCGAGGTCGAACAGCGCCAGCGGGTCCTTGGCCGCGACCAGCAGGTCGCCGATGCGGGCGCGCACGGCCTCGCGCACCAGCCCGGGGGGCCCGAAGTAGCCCGCTTCGAGGGCGGCCTCCCGGGAGAACAGCCACACCCGGGAGCCGAAGCGCTCCCGCCAGGCCGCCACGAGCGCCTGCACGTCTCCCGGAGTCGCGTCCGGCTCGAGGTGCAGCTGCACCATGCGCGGCTCCCCGGCGGTGTGGCGGACACCGTCGAGCAGCCCGGGCACGCGGGAGACCTCGACCCGGGCGTCCGGGGGCACGTCGACCATGCCGTGGTCGCCGGTCACCAGGACGGTGGTCCCGGCCGGCACCCGGTCGACGAGCCGGCGCAGGGACGCGTCGAGCTCCTCGAGCTGGGCCGTCCACTCCCAGGACTCCCAGCCCTTGGCGTGCCCGGTGCGGTCGAGCTCGTCCCAGTAGAAGTACATGAGGGCGTCCCGGCCGGCGGTCAGCTGGTCCAGCGCGGTGCTCACGCGCGCCGCGGGGCCGTCGGCGGCCACGAACCGGCCCCCGCGCAGGGCGGCGTGGGTGAGCCCCGAGTCGGCGAACTTGTGCCGGCTGACGGTCACCACGTCGACGTGCTCGGCGGCGCGCTCCAGCACCGTGGGCAGGGGCTGCCAGGCCCGCGGGTCCACGGCGGCGTCCCAGCCGCCGAGCTGGTTGACGACCGTGTCCCGCTCCGGGTCCAGCACGTCGTAGCCCACGAGCCCGTGCGCCCCGGGGGCGGCGCCGGTGCCCAGGGACGCGAGGGAGGACGCGGTGGTCGTGGGGAACGCGGCGTCCAGGGTGGCCAGGTTCCTGGCCCCGGCGAGCGTGGGGGCGTGCCCGGCGCGGGCCCGCAGCTGGGCGCGTCCGAGCCCGTCCGCGAGGACGACGACGACGCGGCGGGCAGCAGGCAGTCCCAGCACGTCCTCGAAGCCCGGCACGCCCAGGGACGCGGCGGCCGAGGACATGACCTCCGCGACCGTGCGCCGCCCGTAGCGGGGCGGCTGCGGCAGGTCCCCGGGCAGGCCGGGCAGGACCTCCTCGACCGCCCTCATCGGGCGGGGCCGCCGTCCCGGCCGGTGAACCGGTCGGTGAACCGTGTGCGCGGGGTCGCGGTGGGGCCACGCCGCGGGGCCGGCACGCGCCCGTGTGCGGGCTGGGCGATCTGGGCGCCGTCGGTGAGCGGGGAGAGGTTGGCCCGGCGCAGCGTGCGCGCGAACTCCCGCGCGCCCTCGACCGCGGCGGGGCCGTCCGCCTCGGAGCTGATCCGCAGCACGATGTCCTCCCGCGCGGCCGTGCCGGTGTAGCCGTGGTCGGCCTGGCACTGCGGGTCGTCGCACAGGGCGGGCGCCAGGTCCACGTGCAGCGTCCCGGTCCACGCGATCGCGAGGGTCACCTCGGAGATGGGGCTGTCCGGCCGGTAGTTGGCCGGCTGGTAGTACGAGTAGCTGAGCGTGACGGAGCGGATCTGGGAGATCCCCACCGTCTCGGTCGAGACCCGGGCCACCACGTCGCGGCCGCTCTCGTCGAACTCCTCGTCGTCCACGTGCGTGACGTGCAGGACGTCCTCGGCCAGGACCAGCACGGTGATGTGCCGGTGCACCTCGGTCCGGTCGATGTGCGTCTCGAGCTGCACGAGGTGGGAGACCGGGGACCGGCCGTCCAGCGAGTCCTGGACCACGTCGATCACCAGTTGCGGATAGAAGCCGGCCTTGTTGATGTCCTCGACCAGCCGCTGGCCGCGCTCACCTGAATACGTCATGGGGGCCATTTTCCCCCACGCCCGCGCCCGCGCCCAACACGGCCGTCAGGGCACCCGGAAGTAGCACTCCTGCTGGCCCCCGCCGATGTCCTCGCAGACCTGCTCGAGCTGGACCGGTCCCGACGTCGTCGGCTCCGGGCTCGAGGTCGGTGCCGGGGTGGGCGAGGTGGTGGCCCCGGGAGCGGGCGCCTGCTGGGCGGAGCCCAGGGGGTCCAGCAGCAGGTATCCGGCGAGCAGCGCCGTCAGGCCGACGAGGCCCAGGAGCAGGCCGGTGAGCGCGCCGCCGCGGCGGCGCCCGGCCGGGGCCGGGTCCGGCGGGGCGGCCAGGGTCTCCGTCGTCGGCACGGCGGCGGCGGCCGGGCCGGTGGACCGCGTGCCGCTCCCCCTGCCGGTCGCCGCATCGGTGCTCCCGGGGGTGTGGCCGCCCGGGGTCGCGGCGCCCGAGGCGACGGTGTCCGGTCCCTCGTCCTCCGCGCCGCCCGCCGCGCCCCACGCCCCGTCGCCGGTGGCGGGTGCCCCGCTCGCGGTCCCGTCCGGGCCCTCCCAGCCCTCGCGCACCCGGGTGGCCCAGGGCTCCGGCAGCGGGTCGAGGACGTCGAAGATCTCGAAGGGCTCCCCGTCGCGGGTGAGCGCCGGGTCGAACGTGCGGGCGGCCGCGCCCGCGGTGAGCGCGTCCAGCACGGCCGACGCGGCGTCGCGGCGCAGCGCCGGATCGGGGGTGAGCAGCGCCGCGAGGTGCTCCGCCAGGTCGCCCTGCTCCCCCACGACCGCGCGCGCGTCGGCGGGCCCGAGGCTGCCCTCCGGTTCGAGGGCCGGGTCGAGCATCCGCAGCGCGGTGATCCCCGCCGCGTAGAGGTCCTGGGCGGGGGCCGGGTCGGCGAGCCCGTAGGCCTCGGGCGGCAGGTAGCCGGGCGTGCCCACCACGGTGCCCGTCCGGGTGAGGCGGGCGTCCTGCACGCGCACGGCGATGCCGAAGTCCGAGAGGAACACGTGGGGGCGTCCGGTGCCGGTGCTCTCCAGCATGAGGTTGCCCGGCTTCACGTCCCGGTGGACCCACCCCTGGGCGTGCACGAACTGCAGGGCCCGCAGCAGCTGGGCGAGGACCTCCTCGGTGAGCTCCGCGGAGGCGGCGCCGTTGTCCTGCAGGGCGGACTCCAGGGTCCCGCCGTGGACCAGCGGCATGGCGATGACGACGTGCTCGTCCTCCGCGGCCCAGCCGTACGGGGCGAGCACGTGCGGGTGGTCCAGTTTCACGGACTGCTCCCGGGCGAACCGGAGCAGGTCCGCGGAGTCCCGCTGGCGCAGCACCTTGGCGGCGCACAGCTGCTGGAGCCGGCCGTCCCACGCCCGCCACACGGCTCCGCTGCCGCCGCGCGCGATGGGGTCGATGAGGGTGTACCGACCGGCTATGGTGTCCGCCACGAGGTCCGGGACCGCCTAGCTGCGCATCGCCCGGCGAGCGCTGTCCGTCCGCTGCCGCGGGTTGCCGATCCCCACCGACGCGCCGAGCACCGTGAGGGAGTCGCTGGAGACCAGCACCGGGTTGAGCTCCACGCGGGCGATCTCCGGGTGCCGGTCCTTGAGCAGCGCGACCCGGGCCACGAGGGCCTCGAGCCGGTCCACGTCGGCGGCCGGGACCCCCTGGTGGCCGAAGAGCTTGCGGGAGGCCTTGGGCTCCCGGACCATCCGCCGCACGTCCATGTCGGTGAGCGGCGGCACCCGGTGGGCCCAGTCCTCCAGGAGGTTCACCGCGTCCCCGGCCATCCCGAAGGAGACCACGGGACCGATCAGCGGGTCCTCGATGGCGCGCACGACCACGGCCTGGCCCGTGGGGGCCATGGACTGGACCTCGAGGTCGAAGGAGCCGAAGGGGGCCAGGGCCCGGTGCATGGTCGAGATCGCCGCCCGCAGCTGCTCGCCGTCCTGGATGTTGAGCTGCACCCCGCCGAGGTCCAGGCGGTGGCGGAGGTTCGGGTCGGTGGTCTTCAGCGCCACCGGGTAGCCCAGCCGTTCGGCGGCGGCGGGCGCGTCCGCCGGGTCGGTGAACCGGGCGCTGGGCAGCAGCCCGATCCCGTAGGTCGCCAGCAGCGTGCGCGACCGGTCGGCGTCCAGCTCCAGCAGCCCGTCGCCGGGGACGCGGGGCAGCACCGTCTCCACGAACGTCTCGGCGGCCTCCGCGTCGATCCCCGGCGGCTCGGCGAAGCGGCCCTGGTCCTGGGCGCGCCACCGGGTGTAGTCCACGACCTTGGCCAGCGCCCGCAGAGCGGCCCCGGGCGAGTCGAAGCACGGCACGTCCAGGCCGTCCTCGGCGTGGTGCAGCACGGACGCGGCGCCCGGCTCGGTGCTGCCGGTGAAGGCGACGACCACCGGCTTGCCGTGCTCCCGGCCCACCCGCCCCACGGTCTCGGCGATCTGCCCCGGCACAGTGCCGGGGATCGGCATGAGCGTGACCACGGCGGCGTCGACGCCCTCGGCGCCGAGGCTGCGATCCACGGCGGCCCGCAGAGTCTGGAGGGCCCGCTCGCCGCCGTCGGCGGTGGACACCGACGCCTGGGTCACGGCGGTCTCCAGGCCCAGCTGGGTGCAGCGGTCCTCCATGAGCTGGCCCAGGGCGAGCGCGTTGGACACCAGCGCCGTGCGGGGTCCGGCCGGCAGCGGCTGGCCGGCCAGGATGCCGGCCACGTCCATGAGGTGCTCGCTGGTGTCGGCGCGGATCACCCCGGCCTGGCGGAACATCGCGTCGAGGGCGCCGGGCGGGGCCTGGGTGGTGCGCCCGGTGTGGCCCGGCGGCAGCCGCAGCCCGGTGACCTCGCTCTTGGCCACGATGACGGGCTTGTTCAGCGACAGCCGGCGGGCGATGCGGGAGAACTTGCGGGGGTTGCCCACGGACTGCAGGTAGAGCCCGCAGGCGCGGGTCGCGGTGTCGTCCTCCCAGTACTGCATCATGTCGTTGCCGGAGACGTCCGCGCGGTTGCCGGCCGAGAGGTAGGTGGACACGCCCACGTTGTGCCGCAGCGCTGCGGCGTTGAGCATCATCCCGATGGCCCCGGACTGGCTGAACAGCCCCAGCGGTCCCTGCCGCGGGGTCGTGGGCAGCACGGAGGCGTTGAAGCGGCCCTCCGGGTCCGTGCGGTACAGCCCCAGGCTCGCCGGCCCGACCAGGCGCATGCCGTGGGATCGGGCGCGGCGCACGAGCTCGGTCTGCCGGGCCCGGCCCTCCGCCCCCGCCTCGGCGTAGCCCCCGGTGACCACGACCACGGCGCGGACGCCCGCCGCGCCGCACTGGTCGACGACGTCGGCCACCTGGTCCACCGGCACCGCGATCAGGGCCAGGTCCACGCGCTCCGGGACCTCGCCGATCGAGGTGGCGTGGGTCATGCCCTCCCGCGCGAACGGCGTGGGGCTCACCCCGCTCAGCCGGCCCGCGAACCCGGAGGCGAGCAGGTGCTCCACCAGGGCGTGCCCGGCGTGGCCGGGGTCCCGCGACGCGCCGATGACCGCGATCGAGGAGGGGGTGACCAGATCGGCGATCGAGCGGGCCTCCGCCCGGTGCTCGCGGGCGGCCATCACGGCCAGCGACTTCTCCGTGGGGTCGATGTCGAAGCCCACCACGACCACGCCGTCGTCGAAGCGGCGGGTCAGCTCGTAGCCGGCCTCCGCGAACACGCGCAGCATCTTCCGGTTCTCGGGCAGCACCTCGGCGGAGAAGTGGTCGATCCCGTTCTCCCGCGCCGCGGCGGCGAGGTGCTCCAGGAGGATCGAGCCGATCCCCCGCCCCTGGTGGGCGTCGGAGATCATGAACGCGACCTCGGCGTCGTGCGGGTCCTCCGTGCGGTCGTAGCGGCCCACCCCGACGATCTGCTCCCCCAGCAGCAGCACGAAGCAGACGCGGTCCTTGTGGTCCACGCGGGTGAACCGGTCCAGCTCGCGCGCCGAGAGGGTGGGCTTGTAGGAGAAGAACCGCAGGTAGATGCTGTCCTCGGACTGCGACTGGTGGAACGCCAGCAGGGCGTCGCGGTCCTGCGGGGCGATGGGGCGCAGGTGTGCCGTCGCGCCGTCGCGCAGCATCACGTCCGCCTCCCAGTACTCGGGGTACCGGGCGGCCTCTTCCGTGTCCGCGGTCTCTGGAACCATAGACTTCAGGCTAGTAGACAAACCCGCACCGTCAACGGTGCGTCCCGGTGCGTCCCCGCACGATCTCGCCCGCCGAGTCGCCGGGGCCGCCCGGGCCCATCCCCGACCGAAGGACCCCCCGCTTTGATGGCTCGCCGCCGTGCGTCCTCCCGCCCGTCCGCCGAGGACGAGCTGCCCGCCGACTTCCGGGAGAACATCGTCGACATCGACGTGACCTCCGAGATGGAGACGAGCTTCCTGGAGTACTCGTACTCCGTGATCTACTCCCGGGCCCTCCCCGACGCCCGGGACGGGCTCAAGCCCGTCCAGCGCCGGATCCTGTTCATGATGAACCAGATGGGCCTGCGCCCGGACCGCGGCCACGTCAAGAGCGCCCGGGTGGTGGGCGAGGTGATGGGCAAGCTGCACCCGCACGGCGACTCCGCGATCTACGACGCGATGGTCCGCCTCGCCCAGCCCTTCGCGATGCGCCTGCCCCTCGTGGACGGGCACGGCAACTTCGGCTCCCTCGACGACGGCCCGGCCGCCTCCCGCTACACCGAGGCCCGCATGGCCCCCGCGGCGCTGGCCCTCACGGCCGACCTCGACGAGGACGTCGTGGACTTCGTGCCCAACTACGACAACCAGTTCTTCCAGCCCGGCGTGCTGCCGGCCGCGTTCCCGAACCTGTTGGTGAACGGGTCCTCCGGCATCGCGGTGGGCATGGCCACGAACATGGCCCCGCACAACCTGCGCGAGGTCGTGGCCGGGGCCCGGCACCTCGTGGAGCACCCCGAGGCCACCCTCGAGGAGCTGATGCGCTTCGTCCCCGGCCCGGACCTGCCCTCGGGCGGGCGGATCGTGGGCCTGGACGGGATCCGGGACGCGTACCGGACCGGGCGGGGGTCCTTCAAGACCCGGGCGAAGGTCTCGATCGAGCAGGTCTCCCCGCGCAAGCAGGGCATCGTGGTCACCGAGCTGCCCTACATGGTGGGGCCGGAGAAGGTCACCGAGAAGATCAAGGAGGCCGCGCAGGCGAAGAAGCTGCAGGGCGTCTCCGACGTCGTGGACCTCACCGACCGCAAGAACGGCATGCGCCTGGTGATCGAGGTCAAGAACGGCTTCAACCCGCAGGCGGTGCTCCAGCAGCTGTACAAGTACACGCCGATGGAGGACTCCTTCGGGATCAACAACGTGGCCCTGGTGGACGGGCGGCCCCGCACCATGGGCCTGCTCGAGCTGCTGCGGGTCTACGTGGAGCACCGGCTCTCCGTGGTGCGCCGGCGCACGGGCTTCCGCCTGGCCAAGCGGCGCGACCGGCTGCACCTGGTCGAGGGGCTGCTCGTGGCGATCGTCGACATCGACGAGGTCATCCAGATCATCCGGTCCTCCGACGAGACCGCCGTGGCCCGGGAGCGGCTGATGACCGTGTACGACCTCACCCGGGTCCAGGCCGACCACATCCTCGAGCTGCGCCTGCGCCAGCTCACCAAGTACTCGCGGATCGAGCTGGAGAAGGAGCAGGAGGAGCTGCGCGGGGAGATCGCCGAGCTGGAGGAGGTCCTCGCCTCGGACGCCCGCCTGCGGGCCCTGGTCTCCGCCGAGCTCGCCGAGGTCGCCGCCGTGCACGGCGACGACCGGCGCACCGAGCTGCTCGAGTCCGAGGCGCTGCCGGCCGCGGCCGCGGCCGCGGCCGCCCCGGCCCCGGGCCGCGGCGGCGGGGGGCTCGCCCTGGAGATCGCCGACGACCCGTGCTGGGTCTTCCTGTCCACCTCCGGCCAGCTCGCCCGCTCCTCCTCCCAGGACCCGCTGGTGGACCCGCCGCGGCGGCTCAAGCACGACGCCCTGGCCTCCGTGGTGCGCGCCACCGCGCGCTCGGAGATCGGGGCCGTCACCTCGTCCGGGCGGATGGTGCGCGTGCAGGTGATGGACGTGCCCGTGCTCACGGCCTTCGAGGGCACCCCCAAGCTCGGCGACGGCGTGCCGGTCAAGGAGTTCCTCACGCTGGGCCGCGGCGAGCGGCTCGTGGGCCTCGCCCCGCTGGGGTCCGTGCTCGCCCTGGGCACCCGCAACGGCGTGGTGAAGCGGGTGAACCCGGAGTACCCCCTCAACCGCGAGGAGTGGGAGGTCATCACGCTCAAGGACGGCGACGAGGTCGTCGGCCTCGCCGAGTCCGCGGCCGAGGACGACGAGCTGGTGTTCGTGACCCAGGAGGGCAAGCTGCTGCACTTCGAGGCGGGCGCGGTGCGCCCCCAGGGCCGCACCGCCGGCGGGGTGGCGGGGATCAAGCTGACCCCGGGTGACGCCGTGCTGTTCTTCGGGACGGTGCGCGCCGCCGACGAGACGCCGGTGGTCGTGACGCTGGCCCGGGCGGACGAGGTGCTGCCGGGGATGTCCCGGTACTCGGTGAAGGTCACGCCCTTCGCGGAGTACCCGCCCAAGGGCCGGGCCACGGGCGGGGTGCGCGCCCACCGGTTCCTCAAGGGCGAGACGGGGCTGGTCCTGGCCTGGGCGGGGCACGGTCCGGCCAAGGCCGTCTCGGCCACGGGCGTGGCGCGGGCCCTGCCCGTCGAGCACGGGCGCCGCGACGGCTCCGGGGTGCCCACCGACCAGGTGATCGACGCGGTGGGCCCGGCCTACTCCTGAGGTCCGGCGGGGAGGTCAGCGCCGGGGGCCGAGCAGCCCGAGCTGCTGCACGGCCTCCCGCTCCTCCTCGAGCTCGCGCACGGAGCGCTCGAGCCGGGTCCGCGAGAAGTCGTCGAGCGCCAGGTCCGGGACGATCCCGGCCCGCCCGTCCCGGCAGACCACGGGGAAGGAGCTGACGAGGCCCTCCGGCACGCCGTAGGAGCCGTCGGAGGGCACCGCCATGGACGTCCACGTGTCCGCCGGGGTGCCGAGCGCCCAGTCGCGCACGTGGCACAGGGCGGCGTGGGCGGCCGAGGCCACGGAGGACCCGCCGCGCACGTCGATGATCTCCGCGCCGCGGCCGGCCACCCGCGGGATGAAGGTGCGGTCCACCCAGTCCAGGCCGAGGCCCTGCTCGGCCAGCACCTCCAGGGCCGGCCGGCTGGCGACCGTGGCGTGGGTCAGGTCCGGGTACTGGCTCGCGGAGTGGTTGCCCCAGATCGCCACCCCCCGGATCTCCGCCACCCGGGCGCCCGTGGCCTCGGCCAGCTGCGCGACCGCCCGGTGGTGGTCCAGCCGGGTGAGGGCGGTGAACCGCTCCCGGGGCACGTCCGGGGCGTGCGAGGCGGCGATGTAGGCGTTGGTGTTCGCGGGGTTGCCGACCACCACCGCCCGGAAGTCCTCCGCCGCGCCCCGGTTGACGGCCCGGCCCTGCACCGAGAAGATCCCGGCGTTGGCCTCGAGCAGGTCCGCCCGCTCCATGCCCTGGGAGCGGGGACGGGCCCCGATGAGCAGGCCGACCGAGGCCCCGTCGAAGGCCGCGTCGGCGTCGTCGAAGACCTCCACGCCCTCGAGCAGCGGGAACGCGCCGTCCTGGAGCTCCAGGGCCGTGCCCTCTGCCGCCCGCCGCGCCTGCGGCAGCTCGAGCAGGTGCAGGCGGATCGGCGTGTCGGGACCGAGGAGGTCGCCCGCCGCGGCCCGGAAGACCGTGGCGTAGCCGATCTGCCCGGCGGCACCGGTGACGGTGACCGTCGCGGGGCGGGACCGGCGGGGGGCGTCGGGACGGGAGTGCGGGCCGGAGGCGGTCATGCGGGGATCCTTCCTCGGGGACGGTCGTCCCTGCCCAGCGTAGTGCTCCGGCCCGCGCCGCGCCCGGGGTCCCGCCGGGTCTCAGGCGTCGATGCGCTCCTGGTCCAGCTGCGTGGCGCCCTCGATGATGAAGTCCTTGCGCGGCGCCACCTCGGAGCCCATGAGCAGCGAGAACGCGTGCTCGGCGGCCTCGGCGTCCTCGACCCGGATCCGGCGCAGCATCCGGTGCCGGACGTCCATGGTGGTCTCCGCGAGCTGGTCGGCGTCCATCTCGCCCAGGCCCTTGTAGCGCTGGATGGGCTCCTTGTACCGGCGGCCCTCCGTCTCCAGCCGCCCGAGCAGGTCCGCGAGCTCCCGCTCGGAGTAGGTGTAGACCATCTCGTTGGCCTTGCCGCCCGCGTTGACGACCTCCACCCGGTGCAGCGGTGGCACGGCGGCGTAGACCCGGCCGGCCTCCACGAGCGGGCGCATGTAGCGGTAGAACAGCGTGAGCAGCAGGGTGCGGATGTGCGCGCCGTCGACGTCGGCGTCCGTCATCATGATGACCTTGCCGTAGCGGGCGGCGGAGAGGTCGAAGGTGCGGCCCGACCCCGCGCCGATCACCTGGATGAGGGCCGCGCACTCGGCGTTGGCGAGCATGTCCGTGATGGACGCCTTCTGGACGTTGAGGATCTTGCCCCGGATCGGCAGCAGGGCCTGGTGGTTCGAGGACCGGGCCAGCCGGGCGGTGCCCAGGGCCGAGTCGCCCTCCACGATGAACAGCTCCGAGCGCTCGACGTCGTTGGAGCGGCACTCCACGAGCTTGGCCGGCATGGAGGAGGTCTCCAGGGCGTTCTTGCGCCGCTGCGTCTCCTTGTGCACCCGGGCGGAGATGCGCGACTTCATCTCGGCCACGACCTTCTCCAGCAGCTGCCCGGCCTGCTGCTTGTCGTGGCGGGCGGTCGCGGTGAGCTTGGCCGTCAGCTCCTTCTCCACCACCCGGGCCACGATCTGGCGCACGGCCGCAGTGCCGAGGATCTCCTTGGTCTGGCCCTCGAACTGCGGCTCGGCCAGCCGCACGGTGAGCACCGCGGTGAGCCCGGCCAGGACGTCGTCCTTCTCCACCTTGTCGCTGCCGGCCTTGAGCTTGCGGGCGTTGACCTCGATCTGCTTGCGGAAGGTCTTGAGCAGGGCGGCCTCGAACCCGGCCTGGTGCGTGCCGCCCTTGGGGGTGGCGATGATGTTCACGAAGGAGCGCAGGGAGGTGTCGTAGCCGATCCCCCAGCGCAGGGCGACGTCGACCTCGCACGTGCGGTCGACCTCGGTGAGCTTGGAGCGGCCGCTCTCGTCCAGGACGGGCACCGTCTCCTTGAACCGGCCCTCGCCGTGGAAGCGCCACACGTCGGTGACGGAGCTGTCGGCGGCGAGGTACTCCACGAACTCGGAGATCCCGCCGTCGTGCTGGAACACCTCCTCGTGGGTGCCGAACTCCCCCGGGGTGCCGGGCAGGCCCCGCTGGTCGCGCACGGTGATGCGCAGGCCCGGGATCAGGAAGGACGTCTGGCGGGCGCGCTTGGCCAGCTCCTCGTAGCTGAACCGGGCGTCGGTGGTGAAGATCTGCTCGTCCGCCCAGTAGCGGATCCGGGTGCCGGTCACCCCGCGCTTGGCCTTGCCCACGACGTCGAGCACCGAGCCCTCCACGAACGGCTCGAAGGGCGCGTGCGGGGAGGGCCGGCCCTTGTCGAGGAAGCGGCCCGGCTCGCCGTGGCGGAAGGACATCTGGTGGGTCTTCCCGCCCCGGTCCACCTGGACGTCCAGGCGTGCGGAGAGGGCGTTGACCACCGAGGCGCCGACGCCGTGCAGGCCGCCGGAGGCGCTGTAGGAGCCGCCGCCGAACTTCCCGCCCGCGTGCAGCTTCGTGAACACGACCTCCACGCCGGTCAGTCCGGTGCGGGGCTCGATGTCGATGGGGATGCCGCGGCCGTCGTCGTGGACCTCCACGGCGCCGTCGGCGTGCAGGATCACCGTGATCTGGTGCCCGAACCCCGCCAGCGCCTCGTCCACGGAGTTGTCGATGATCTCCCACACGCAGTGCATCAGGCCGCGGGAGTCGGTGGAGCCGATGTACATGCCGGGCCGCTTCCGGACGGCTTCGAGGCCCTCGAGGACGGAGAGGTGGCGGGCGTTGTACTCGGAACGGGACGGTGTCACGGGGATACGACTCCTGGGGGACGGTGGGATTCCCCACCACTGTAGTCGGGGCGGCGGACACCACTGGGCGGGACGGCACAGCCCTCGCGGGCGCGGGGACCTACGCCGGGGGCGAAAAAGCGTCCCGGACGGGATCCGATGTCCGACGGTCGTGGTTGTATGTACCAGTACCCCTCAGCGTCCACGAGACCCCGGGTACCTGCACCGGCGGGTCTGCGGCCCCCGTGCACCGCGTACGACACAGGAGGAGGATCCCGTGAACGCAACACTGGAAAGCCGAGAACTCAATGCGACCGACCGCTGCGACGCGTGCGGCGCCCAGGCCTACGTCCGAGTGATCCTCGAGTCGACGGGCGGTGAGCTCCTCTTCTGCGCTCACCACGCGCGCAAGAACGAGCAGAAGCTGCGGCCCCTGGCGGCCACCTGGCAGGACGAGACGGAGCGGATCGGCTCCTGAGCCGGACGCTCCCCGGCGAGCGCCGAGCGCGAGGAGGGCCCCGACACCTGGTGTCGGGGCCCTCCTGCACGTCCTAGCCCGGTCCTGCACGTCCTAGCCCGGTCCTGCACGTCCTAGCCCGGTCCTGCACGTCCTAGCCCGGTCCGTCCGGGCCGCCCCGCCCCCGTCCCCGGGCGGGTCCGGGGACGGGGGCGTCCGGTCAGTCGAGGTAGTCGCGCAGCACCTGCGAGCGGGACGGGTGGCGCAGCTTGGACATCGTCTTGGACTCTATCTGCCGGATGCGCTCCCGGGTCACGCCGTAGACCTTGCCGATCTCGTCGAGGGTCTTCGGCTGGCCGTCCGTGAGGCCGAAGCGCATGGCGACGACGCCGGCCTCCCGCTCGGAGAGGGTGTCCAGGACGGAGTGCAGCTGCTCCTGCAGGAGCGTGAAGCTCACCGCGTCGGCCGGGACCACGGCCTCCGAGTCCTCGATCAGGTCGCCGAACTCGGAGTCGCCGTCCTCGCCCAGCGGGGTGTGCAGGGAGATCGGCTCCCGGCCGTACTTCTGCACCTCCACGACCTTCTCGGGGGTCATGTCGAGCTCGTTGGCCAGCTCCTCCGGGGTCGGCTCCCGGCCCAGGTCCTGCAGCATCTGCCGCTGCACGCGGGCCAGCTTGTTGATGACCTCCACCATGTGCACGGGAATGCGGATGGTGCGGGCCTGGTCGGCCATGGCGCGGGTGATGGCCTGGCGGATCCACCACGTGGCGTAGGTGGAGAACTTGAAGCCCTTGGTGTAGTCGAACTTCTCCACCGCGCGGATCAGACCGAGGTTGCCCTCCTGGATGAGGTCCAGGAAGAGCATGCCGCGCCCGGTGTAGCGCTTGGCCAGCGAGACGACCAGGCGCAGGTTGGCCTCGAGCAGGTGGTTCTTGGCGCGCTTGCCGTCGTGGATCACCCAGCGCAGCTCCTTGCGCGTCTGGGGGTCCAGGCTGTCCTTCTCGTCGGCGAGCTTGTGCTCGGCGTACAGGCCCGCCTCGATCCGCAGGGCCAGGTCGACCTCCTGCTCGGCGTTCAGCAGGGCGACCTTGCCGATCTGCTTCAGGTAGTCCTTGACGGGGTCGGCGGTCGCCCCGGCGGAGACGACCTGCTGGGCCGGGGCGTCGTCGTCGTCGTTGGCGGTGATGACGAAGCCGGAGGTCTTCTCGTCCTTGCGCACGGGCGCCGCGACCTCGTCCTCCGCCGGCGCCTCCTCCGCGACGTCCTCGTCCTCCTCCACGTCGGGGTCGACGACGCCGGCCTCGTCGGTCAGGTCCGGCTCGAGGTCCGCGTCGTCGGCGACCTCGACGTCCGTGTCCAGCTCGCCGGTGACGTCCGGGTCCGTCTTCTTCGGGGCGGCCTTCTTGCGGGTCGCCGGCTTCTGGGCGGGCGCGGACGCCGGGGCGGCCTTGGGCGCGGAGCTCCTCGCGGCCGTCGGCGTCGCCGCGGCCGACCTGGCGGCAGTGGACTTGGCTGCCGTGGACTTCGCGGCAGCGGTCTTGGTGGCCGTCGACTTCGCGGCAGTGGTCTTGGTGGCCGTGGTCTTCTTCGCGGCCACGGTCTTCTTGGCCGCGGTGGACTTCGCGGCGGCGGTCTTCGCCCGCGGCGACGTGCCCGCGGACCCGGACGGCGACCGAACGTCCCCGGTGACCGGAGCCTCGGCGGCGGTGTCCGTCGTCTTCTTGCTGGCGGAAGGTGACACTGAGAGCCTTTCGTTGAACGGTCACGGCGCCCGCACTGGGGGCAACACGCCTATGACCCTGTCAAGTCCTCGCTCCGGGCGTCGTCCGGCGCAGCAGGCTTGAAGGGTCCTGACAGCCGGAACCACGGCCGGCCGGGATTTGTTCCCGCCCGGCCGGTGGATCCGGAAAAAGCTCGCGGGGCGCCCCTCAGGAGTGCCAGGCGGTCGCCCGGTCCCGGGCCCACAGCGGCACCGGGCGGGCGTCCGCGAGGCGCAGCACGCGCAGGGCGGCCGGGTGGCAGGGCACCAGCGCCGTGGCGCGGCGCACGAAGTGGGCGGTGTGCGAGCCGCGGGCGCGGAAGCGGTTGAGCTGCGCCAGCTCCACGAGCACGCCCGCGAGCACCACCCGCGCCGCCGGGGCGTCCGACCCGGCCGCCGCCTCCGCCGTCCCCTCCGCTGTACTCTCCGCCGCTTCCACCGCCGCCGGCTCCGCCGGGGCATCGCCGCGCTCGAGCAGCCAGGCCAGGGCCTGCAGCACCCGGTACAGGGCGTTCAGCCGCGGCCAGGCCGGGGTCTCCTCCCACTCCCCGGAGAGCACGCGGGAGAGCCGGATGAGCTCCCCGGCGTCCGGTGCGGGCAGCCGCACGGCGCCGGGGGACGCCCCGGGACGGTCACCGCCGGGACCTCCCCCAGCGGGCCGACGAGGAACGGCCGCGACCCCGGGGGGTGCCGCTTCGCGGGTCGGTCCGGTCGGCTCGTCCCCGGCGTCCGCGGGGCCGTGCTCGCCGTCGCACAGCTCCGCCCACATGGCCGCCGCGGCCAGGACACCGGCGGTGTCGTCCGTGGCGCAGGCGGCGAGGAGGAGGTCGGCGAGCACCGGGTCCGAGAGGCCCGCGGCCAGGAAGCCCAGGAGGTCGTCGTCGTGGGCCAGCAGCGCGGGCAGCCAGTCGCCGTCGGCGTCCCGGACCCCCGTCAGGACGTCCTCCCACACGGCCAGCGTGCACGCCAGGCGGCCCAGGCGGTGCCATCCGTCCCGGCCCGCCCGGGCCCAGCGGGCGGCCTGCCCCGCCACCCCGCGGCGGATGTCCGCCGGCAGCGCACCGTACTCGTGGTCCATGGCCTGCCGCGGTGCGGTCGCGTAGGAGCTGCCGGCGGCCACGAGGGCGGCGTTGACGGCGCTGTCCTGGATGCGGGCCACGTCCCGGACGTCCTCGGGGTCCTCGACGGGCCACCAGTGCTCCCCGGCCACGACCCACCGCGCCGCCACGGCCCGGTCGGCGCGGCGGGCGGCCTCGTCCACGAAGGCCAGCACGGCGGGCACCGCTCCGGGCCCGCCCGCCGGCGGGGGCGTGCCCGGTGACGCGCAGCCGGACGTGTAGACGATGGCGAAGACCCGGTCGCTGAGGGCGTCGTGGCCCACGAGCTCGGCGAGCTCCGCGACGAAGGCCTCGGCGAATCGCTCGTCGCCGGGGTCGGCCGGCAGGTCCACCCGCACGCAGGCCCCGGCCGTCCCGCCGCCGGCGGCGAACAGGACGAGTGATTCGGCGGGCCAGTAGCCGAGGGTGTGCGGGACGACGGCGAGCAGGTCGGCGGCGCAGCGCACGACGGGGACGAAGGGGTCACGGGTGGGGTGCTGTCTCATGGGCCCAGGGTGGGCGGTGCCGGGCCGGTGGCGGCGGCCCCGGCGGCGTGCTGTGGAGGGCGGCGGTCGGGACGCCGCCCGGGGTGCCCGGTGCAGTGTGGGTGGCCCCCCGGGCGCCGGGCTCCGGCAGGCGCCCGGGGAGTCCCCTCAGACGGCGTCGGGCCCGTGCCGGCGCCGCACCCGCGCGGCGGTGGCCAGCACGCCGGCGGCCCCGGCCGCGGCGATGAGGAACTGGGCCGCGACGGCGATCCGGAACGCGTCGGGCGCGTAGAGCTCCTCGCGGAAGCCGCCCGCGTACAGGAGGTCCAGGACGAACCCGGTGACGAAGATGGCCAGGACTGAGGCGGTGAACCCGCCGACGTTGGCGATGCCCATGGCCGTGCCCGAGCGGCGGGGCGGGTTGAAGCTGCGGGTGATGTCGAAGGCGATCATCGACGCGGGCATGCTGATCGCGATGACGCACACGGCCGCCAGCACCACCGCTGCCGGGGCCGTTCCCGGCCACACCAGCAGCACGGCCCAGGCCGCGAAGATGCCCGCGGTGACCGTCAGGGACAGCCGCACCCGGCGCCCGGGGCGCCGGGCGGTCAGTCCGCCGAGCGCGAGGCCGACGGCCAGGTTGGTGAGCACGAACGAGGTCATCACCACGGAGATCGTGGTGTCGGGCAGGCCCTGGGCGTACTCGAGATAGGGGTAGCCCCACATGAGGACGAAGGTGTTGCCGGCGAACTGGGTGGTGAAGTGCACCCAGAAGCCCAGCCGCGTGCCCGGCTCGGCCAGGCTCTCGCGGAGCACCTGCCCGATGCGCCGCAGCCCCAGCTGCCGGTGGAGCACCTCCGTGCCCGGCGGCGCGTCGCGCAGCAGCGCCGCGGCGAGCGCCCCGGCGAGCAGCGCGAGGGCGGCCAGGCCGAGGAAGGACGGGAACCACCCCGTGCGGTCGAGCACCCAGGCGAAGGGGATCACGGAGACGAGCTGGCCGAGGTTGCCGAAGACGCCCACCACCTGGGTGAGCAGGGGGACCCGCAGGGCGGAGAACCATGCGGGGATCAACCGCATCACGCAGACGAAGGTGGCCGCGTCCCCGGCCCCGACGAGCACGCGGGCCACCACGCCCCCACCGACCGTGTCCGCCAGGGCCAGCTGCACCTGCCCCACGGTCATGAGCAGCGCCCCGGCGGAGACCATCACCCGGGCGCCGAAGCGGTCCACGAGCACGCCCACGGGGATCTGCAGGGAGGCGTAGACCAGGACCTGCATGAGGGAGAACAGCGAGAGCGCGGAGGCGGCCGTGCCGAACCGCTCGGCGGCGTCGACCGTCGCGACCCCGAAGCTCGTGCGCTGCGCCACGGCGCTGAAGTAGGCGAAGATGCCGATCCCGAGCACCAGGTACGCGCGGCGGGAGTCCTTGCCGGACTGCGGGGGGCGGGACCGGTCGGACGTCATGCACTTCGCTCTCGGGAGGACGGGGCCGCGGACGGCGGCACCGTCCCGGGTCGGGCCCGGCCCCGTCCCACCGGGCGGGCTCAGTCCTGCTCGTCCTCCCGGGCGGCCAGGAAGGCCTCGGCCGCGGCGCCGATCTCGTCGGCGTCGGGGAGCTCGGACTCGTCCCCCACGAGCAGGGAGCGGGGGGCCGAGGCGTCGACGACGTCATCGTAGCGCTGTTCCAGACCCGCCACGACCGCCTGGACCTCCGGGGAGGCGCCCACCTGCTGGTCGATCTGCCGCTCGATCTCGCGGGCCGCCTCGCGAAGCTCGTCCGAGGGCAGGGTGAGCGAGGTCACGGCGTTGATGTGCTCCAGGGCGGCCACCGCGGCGTGCGGCAGGTGCGCCTCCGCCAGGTACTGCGGGACGTGGACCGTGAAGCCGATGTTGTCGATCCCCGCCTCGGTCAGGCGGATCTCGAGCAGCTGCGCGGCCGAGGAGCTCATCTCCACCACCGGCCGCCAGGCGTGCTTGACGGGCAGCAGGTCGGTCCGGCTGCCGTGCACGGACACGATGAACGGGCGGGTGTGCGGGACCGGCATCGGGATGCCCGAGACGATCGCGACCAGCGAGACGTCCATCCGCCGGGCCAGGCCCACGACGGCCTCCGTGAAGCGGTTCCACTGCAGGTCCGGCTCGGGGCCGGTGAGCAGCGCGAAGCTGCGCCCCAGCGGGTCCGTCACCAGCCGCAGGGACAGCTCGGGGTCCTGGAAGTCCTCGAAGTGGTCCTCCGCGAAGCGCACGTGCGGGCGGCGGGCCCGGTAGTCGTAGAGCTGGTCCAGGTCGAACCGGGCCACGACCTCGTGCGGCAGGGCATCGGTGATCGCGTGCTCGATCTGCACGGCCACGTGCCCGGCCTCCGCGTAGCCGGACAGGGCGACGATCAGCGGCAGGCCACGGACCCGGGCGTCCTCGAGCAGCGCGGGGTTGCTCAGGTACAGCGAGGTGGGATCCAGCACGGCAACTTCCTCCTGGGGGTGGGTCGGGGCTCCGGGTGTTCATCACGAGGCCGGGGGGAACGCCTCCGGCGGCGTTCCCTGGATCATGTCAACCGCCCCCGGGGCCCCCCTTATTCCCTGCCCGGCCCGGCGGACCCGGTCGCCGCCGGGGCCGGGGATAGGATCGACAGCACGCCTGCCGGACGGGCCGGGACGGCCACGAGCACCCCGCCCGGCCCGGCCGGTCCGGACCTCAGCGAAAGGACGACACATGCCCGACGTACAGGAACTGCTCGAGCCCCGGGGGATCGAGCTCACCGCCACGCACAAGCCCCTGGGCCGGACCCCGGCGCACGCCCTCGTGCTCGCCGTGCAGAAGGGGACGGACGGCGACGGCGCCGGCCGCGTCGTGCTGCCCGCCGGGGAACAGCGCAAGCTCTCCCCCGTGCTGGAGGCCGCCGCGGCCCTGCGCGTGGGCGGCGGCGCCGACGAGGTCACCCTCGTGCCCGCGCCGTCCGGACTGCCCTTCACCGTGGTGGCGCTCACGGGCGTCGGCGACCTGCCCGAGAGCGGGCCGGAGCGGGCCGAGTCCCTGCGCCGGGCCGTCGGCGCCGCGGTGCGCCGCCTCGCCGGCACGGACTCGGCGGTCCTCGCCCTGCCCGCGGCCTCGGAGGAGGACGCCGCGGCGGTCGCCGAGGGCGCGGCCCTGGGCGCGTTCGCCTTCTCCCACCAGCGGTCCGTGACCGCCGGCTCCGTGAAGGCCCCGCTGGCCTCCGCCGTCGTGCACGCGCCCGACGTCGCGCGCACCGCGCTCAGCCGTGTCCTGGACCGCGCCACCGCCCTCGGCCGCGGCGTGCGGGCCGCCCGCACCCTCGTGGACCTCTCCCCCAACGTCATCTACCCGGAGGCCGTCGCGGACTACGCCCGGCAGGCCGCCAAGGGCACCAAGGTCTCCGTGACCGTGCTGGCCGAGAAGGATCTCGCCAAGGGCGGCTACGGGGGCCTGCTGGGTGTGGGGCAGGGCTCCGTGCACGGTCCCCGACTGGTCAAGCTCGAGTACTCCCCGGCGCGGGCCTCCCGCCACTACGCCTACGTGGGCAAGGGCATCACCTTCGACTCGGGCGGGCTCTCGCTCAAGCCCCCGGCCTCGATGATGACCATGAAGTCGGACATGGCCGGGGCCGCCGCCGTCCTGGCCACCGTCCTGACCGCCGCCGAGCTCGGCCTGCCGGTCAAGGTCACCGGCTGGCTGTGCCTGGCCGAGAACCTGCCCTCCTCCACGGCCACCCGCCCCGGCGACGTGATCACCATCCGCGGCGGGCGCACCGTGGAGGTGCTCAACACCGACGCGGAGGGACGTCTGGTGCTCGCCGACGGCCTGGTGGCCGCCTGCGAGGAGGCCCCCGACGCCGTCGTCGACATCGCCACCCTCACGGGCGCCCAGATGGTGGCCCTGGGGTCGCGGACCTTCGGGATCATGGGCGACGACGCCCTGCGCGCGGCCGTGGCCGACGCCGCCCGCGCCGCCGGCGAGGACGGCTGGCCGATGCCTCTGCCGGAGCACCTGCGCCCGTCCCTGGACTCCAAGGTCGCGGACCTCAAGAACATCGGCGACAAGAACGGCGGGATGCTCGTGGCCGGGCTCTTCCTGCGCGAGTTCGTCGGCGGCCCGGACGGCGCCCGGGTCCCGTGGGCGCACGTGGACATCGCCGGGCCCTCCTTCAACGAGGGCTCCCCCTACGGCTACACCCCCGCGGAGGGCACCGGGGCGGGCGTGCGCACGCTCGTCCGGCTGCTCGAGGACTCCGCCGCCGCCCGCGGCTGAGCACCCGCGACACCCCCCTCGGCGGAGGGAGCGCCCGCCTGGTTGCTCTCTCCGCCGTGGGGCTAAGGTATGTACGAAACGAACCCGTCACCGTACGGGTGCACCCCACTCGGAACGACGTCAACGCGCAAGGGAGCCAAACACGTGGCCGACAACGAATTCGACATCCTCGTCCTCGGCGGAGGCAGCGCCGGCTACGCCGCGGCGCTGCGGGCCGTCCAGCTCGGCTTCACGGTGGGCCTGGTCGAGAAGAACAAGCTCGGGGGCACCTGTCTCCACTGGGGCTGCATCCCCACGAAGGCCTACCTGCACTCCGCCGAACTGGCCGAGGACGCCCGGGAGAGCTCCAAGTACGGGGTGCACACCACGCTGGAGTCGATCGACATGGCGGCCGTGCGGGACTACAAGGACAAGATCGTCGCCGGCAAGTTCAAGGGCCTGTCCGGCCTGATGAAGATGCGCAAGGTCACGGTCATCGAGGGCGTGGGCAAGCTGACCGGGCACAACACCGTCGACGTCGACGGCACCAGCTACACCGGCAAGCACATCGTGCTCGCCTCCGGCTCCGTCTCCAAGACCCTCGGCGTCGAGATCGGCGGCCGGATCATGACCTCCACCGAGGCGCTGGAGATCGACTTCGTGCCCCAGAGCGCGATCGTCCTGGGCGGCGGCGTGATCGGCTGCGAGTTCGCCTCCATGTGGAAGTCCTTCGGCGTGGACGTCACCGTGATCGAGGGCCTCCCCCACCTGGTCGCCAACGAGGACCCGGCGCTGATCAAGATCCTCGAGCGCGAGTTCAAGAAGCGCGGCATCAAGTCCAACCTCGGGACCTTCTTCGAGAAGGTCGAGCAGGACGACAACGGCGCGAAGGTCACCCTGGCCGACGGCAAGGTCTTCGAGGCCGACATCGTGCTCGTCGCCGTGGGCCGCGGCCCGAACACCGCGGACATGGGCTACGAGGAGCAGGGCATCCCCATGGACCGCGGCTTCGTCACCCCGAACGAGCGCCTGCACACCGGGGTGGGCAACATCTACGCGATCGGTGACATCGTCCCGGGCGTCCAGCTCGCCCACCGCGGCTACCAGCAGGGCCGCTTCGTGGCCGAGGAGATCGCCGGCCTCAACCCCGCCGTCGTCGACGACGTGAACATCCCCAAGGTGACGTTCACGGAGCCCGAGATCGCCTCCGTCGGCTACACCGAGCCGAAGGCCAAGGAGAAGTTCGGCGAGGACAACGTCGAGGTCGCCGAGTACAACCTCGCCGGCAACGGCAAGAGCTCCATCCTGGGCACCGGCGGCATCATCAAGCTGGTGCGCGAGAAGGACGGCCCCATCATCGGCTTCCACGCCATCGGCAAGCGCATCAGCGAGCAGATCGGCGAGGGCCAGCTCATCGTCAACTGGGAGGCCTACCCCGAGGACGTCGCCGCGTTCGTGCACGCGCACCCCACCCAGAACGAGGCCATCGGCGAGGCCGCCATGGCGCTCGCGGGCGCGCCGCTGCACGGCTGACCGCACCGAGGCCCCGCCCCTCCCGGGCGGGGCCTCCCCCACTACCCCGGCTCCGGGCCCGGCGCCCGGACCGCACCATCGAAGGCACCGAAAGAGAGACGGTCGGACCATGTCAGAAACCGTAAACCTGCCCGCACTGGGCGAATCCGTGACCGAGGGCACCGTGACCCGGTGGCTCAAGCAGGTCGGTGACGAGGTCGCCGTCGACGAGCCCCTGGTCGAGGTCTCCACCGACAAGGTCGACACCGAGATCCCCTCCCCCGTGGCGGGCGTCATCGAGGAGATCCTCGTCGAGGAGGACGAGGACGTCGAGGTCGGGGCTCCCCTGGTCGTCATCGGCTCCGGCTCCGGGTCCGCCCCGGCCCAGGAGCAGCCCTCCGCCGAGCAGGCCGAGGACGCCGCGACCCAGGCCGAGACCCCGGAGGCCACCGACGAGGCCGCCGAGCAGCAGGCCCCGAAGCAGCAGGAGTCCGCCCCGCAGGCCGAGGCCCAGCAGGGCGGCGAGGGCACCGAGATCACCCTGCCCGCCCTGGGCGAGTCCGTGACCGAGGGCACCGTGACCCGCTGGCTCAAGCAGGTCGGCGAGGAGGTCGCCGTCGACGAGCCGCTGCTGGAGGTCTCCACCGACAAGGTCGACACCGAGGTCCCCTCCCCGGTGGCCGGCACCCTGCTGGAGATCCGGGTGCAGGAGGACGAGGACGCCGAGGTCGGCCAGGTCCTGGCGGTGATCGGCTCCGGCGCCGCCCCGTCCGGGGCCGCCCCGGCCCAGGAGCAGCCCTCCGCCGAGCAGAAGCCCTCCGCCCAGGCGTCCGACGCCTCCGGCGAGGGCTACGAGGGATCGACCACCGGCACGCGGGAGAAGGCGCCGTCCCGCGACGAGGCCCTGGTGAAGACCGAGGAGCCCGTCATGGCGGACACCTCCGGCGGCGAGCAGAAGGACGCCGCCGAGCGCGACGGCGCCCGCACCGAGAACGCCGGTGCGGCACCCGAGGCCCCGACCGGCGACAACGCCGCCTACGTCACCCCGCTCGTGCGCAAGCTCGCCAAGAAGGAGGGCGTGGACCTGTCCACCCTCACCGGCACCGGCGTGGGCGGCCGCATCCGCAAGCAGGACGTGCTGGCCGCCGCCGAGCAGCAGAAGAGCGCGGCGGCCCCGGACGCCCAGGCCCCGGCCGAGCAGCCCGCCGCCGCGGAGCCGCAGAAGGCCCCCGAGGCCGCGCCGGCCCCGGACGCCAAGCGCGGCACCACGGAGAAGGCCCCGCGCATCCGCATGACGATCGCCCAGCGCATGCGGGAGTCCCTGCAGGAGTCGGCCCAGCTGACCCAGGTGACCGAGGTCGACATGACCCGCGTGGCCGTGCTGCGCAACAAGGCCAAGGCGAAGTTCCAGGAGCGGGAGGGCGCCAAGCTCACCTTCCTGCCCTTCTTCACCAAGGCCGTGGCCGAGGCGCTGCAGGCGCACCCCAAGCTCAACGCCACGTTCCGGGAGGCCGAGAAGGAGATCGTCTACAACGGCTCCGAGAACATCGCCATCGCGGTGGACACCCCCCGGGGCCTGCTGGTCCCGGTGATCAAGGACGCCGGGGACCTGAACCTGGGCGGGCTGGCCAAGCAGATCGCCGACCTCGGCTCCCGGGCCAAGGACGGCAGGATCGCACCGGACGACCTCACCGGCGGCACCTTCACGATCACGAACATCGGCTCCTTCGGGGCGCTGTTCGACACCCCGATCATCAACCAGCCGCAGGTGGCCATCCTCGGCACGGGGTCGATCGTGAAGCGACCGATGGTCGTCGCCGACGCCGACGGCAACGACACCATCGCGATCCGGCAGATGTGCTACCTGTCCCTGACCTACGACCACCGTCTGGTCGACGGCGCGGACGCCGGCCGGTTCCTGCAGGCGCTGAAGGCGCGCCTGGAGGAGGGCCGCTTCGAGTCCGAGGTCGGTCTCTGACCGGCCCCGCGGCCCGTCCCGGCGCGGTCTGAGCACCCGCCGGGGACGTCCCGGCATCAAGGGGGCGTGTTCCCGATCACAGGGAGCACGCCCCTTCGTCGTGGCGCTGGCCGTGGCGGTGGCCGCGTTCGTGGGACAGCGGCGCACCGGGCGTGGCGAGCCGGTCTCGACCGGCCTGGCCCACGCGGTGGGCGGCCTGGCCCTGATCAACGTGGCGGTCGCGACCCTCTGGTGAGGGCCGCTCCGCACGACCCCGCCCCCGGTGCCCCCGTTCAGCGCCGGGGGCTCTGCGTGGCCGCCCCCGTCCCCGCGGGGCGCTCCCGGCGCGGCTCCACGGCGGCCAGCCGCCATCCCTCCGCGCCGCGGACCAGGACCACGACGACGGTCTGCACCCACCCCTCGCCCGCCGGCAGCACCGACGGGTCCCGGCCGGGATGCCCCCGATAGCCCTCGACCCGCACCTCGGCCTCGAGCGTGACGCCGCCCGGCACCGTGGGCCCCGGCCGCGGGGCGGCGCCCCGGATCCGCCCGGCCTGCAGGACGAGGTCGGCGAACACCCGGTCCCCGGCCGCGGCGGCCCGCGCGATGGTCGCCCGGTCGTCCGCCGCGGCGGCCGCCCCGGGCACGTAGACCCGGTCGAGCAGCCGGGCGTTGCCGGTCCGCAGGGCCTCGCCGCGCCGGGCGACGAGCCGGCGCAGCGCCTCCTGCGGTTCCCCGGGCTCCATCCGCTCCCCGGCGGTCGGGTCGGCCGATGCCGGGACGGCCGGGCCCGGGACGTGGGCGCCCGAGGCGGCCGGGTCCGGGAGGCCAGGTTCCGGGAGGGCGGTCTCGGGAAGCCCTGCCGACCCGGTCGTGCCGGCCGTCTCGTGCGGCGCCACCGCGTCCGGCCGCCCCGGCTCGGGCCCGGGCCGCAGCAGCGCCGCGCCGGTGGCCAGGACCAGCGCGGCGGCCATGGCGAGGAGCGCCGTGCGCCGGCGGGACGGCGGGGCAGCCGCAGGGCACCGCGACGCCCGGCGGGACGACCGGATGCCCGCGGGGCCGAGCGCCGCGCGGCGGGTTCGCGGGATCGCCGCTGCCGGGGCCGCCGATGCCGGGACCGGGGCCGGGAGGAGCTCGAGCCCGGCGACCAGCTCCGCGGCGGTGGGACGGCCGGACGGGTTCTCCGCGAGGGCCGACTCCACCGCCCGGCAGAGGCGGGCCGGGACGTCCGGCCGCAACCGTGCCAGGGGGGCCCGGTGCCGACCGGCGGCCGGGGCCCGGCCCGTGAGCACCGTCCAGCCGACGACCCCGAGGGCCCGCACGTCCTCCGGCGGGCTCCCATCCCCGGTGCCCGGGCGCACCGCCGCCAGGGCCGGGCCGCCGGAGCCGCCGCCGGCACCGCTCTCCGGCCCGACCCCGGTACCGTCACCGGCTCCGTCCTCCGTCCCGGCCCAGCTCCTGCTTCCGGCACGGCGGAAGAGGATCTGCCGGGCGGTGAGCCCCCCGTGGCAGCGGCCCAGGCCGTGCAGCGCCGCCAGCCCGGCCGCGGCGTCGCGGAGCACCGCGGCCGCCTCGTCCGGAGCCAGCGGCCCGCGCTCGGCCAGCCGATCCGCCAGGGACCCGCCCGGCAGGAACTCCTCGACGAGACCCACGGGCTCCGCGGCGGGGCCGAGCAGCCCGCGCACGGCCACCAGGTGGGGCTCCTCCCGGCCGGCCAGGTCGACGGCCAGCGCCAGCAGGGCCCGGCGGGACGCGACACGCTCCGCGCCGTCCGCACCCGTGCAGAGCCGCAGGACGAAGACCTCCCGGGAGCGGGACTCGCGCACCAGCCACGAGCCGTCGCCCAGCCTCCGGACCGGCTCGAGCCCCTCCTCCGGCGGCAGCCGCGGGGGCGGCTCCTCCGTCCGGTGCGGCCCGGGGCCGCGGGCGTCGTCGCGCACGGCCGCCGCGAGCCGGTCCCGCGCGGAGGCGGGTGCCGGCCGGAACCCGGGCTGCCGGCCACCCGGTGCGGGGGTGCCTTCGTCCATGGGCCCAGCATGCCCGCTCGGGGGCCGGCGCCGCCCAGGCCGTCCACAGCCCCGGCCCGGCGCGCGTGTCGCCTCCGCGCGATAGGCTGGGGGCCATGTCCCTCTCCTTCGAACGGCTCGGCTTCGCCCCCCACCTCGTGGACTACCGCGCGGCGCTGGAGCTGCAGAAGAACGTGCACCGTGAGGTCGTGGCCGGTGAGCGGGCCAACACCGTGCTGCTGCTGGAGCACCCGCCCGTCTACACGGCGGGCCGGCGCACCGAGGCGCACGAGTACCCCTACGACGGGACCGAGGTGGTGGAGATCGGCCGCGGGGGCAAGCTGACCTACCACGGGCCCGGGATGCTCGTGGGCTACCCGATCGTGCGCCTGACCACGCCCATCGACGTCGTGCGCTTCGTGCGCCTGCTCGAGGAGATCATCCTGGCGGTGGTCGCGGACTTCGGGGTGGCGGCGACCACCGTGGCCGGACGCTCGGGGGCGTGGGTGCTCGCGGACGAGCACGGCCCCGACCGCAAGATCGCGGCGATCGGCGTGCAGGTGTCCAAGCGGACGACCATGCACGGCTTCGCCCTCAACTGCTCCAACGACCTGCGGCCGTTCGGCAAGATCATCCCCTGCGGCATCACCGACGCCTCCGTCACGAGCCTGTCCCAGGAGACCGGGCGGCTCGTGACCCCGGAGGCGGTGGTGGCGCGCATGGAGCAGGAAATATCCGCCCGTCAGGACGAGTTGTGCGAACAGTTCGACCCGTCCGGGCTCCCGGGGCCGCTGCCCTGGCCGACCGCCGTCAGCTGATCCGCGCCGCCCCGGGACCACCGGACCGTGAGCGCACCACCGTCGACATCTCGACAAGGAGACCGACCATGACCGTTGCCCCCGAGGGCCGCCGCCTGCTGCGCGTCGAGGCGCGCAACGCCGAGACACCCATCGAGAAGAAGCCGTCCTGGCTGAAGAACACCGCCCGCATGGGCCCGGAGTTCCAGGAGCTGAAGTCGCTGGCGCGCGGCAAGGGGCTGCACACTGTGTGCGAGGAGGCCGGCTGTCCCAACATCTACGAGTGCTGGGAGGACCGGGAGGCGACGTTCCTGATCGGCGGGTCCAAGTGCACCCGGCGCTGCGACTTCTGCGACATCGCCACCGGCAAGCCGGACCTTCTGGACGTCACCGAGCCGCGCAAGGTCGCCGAGTCCGTCCAGGAGCTGGGCCTGCGCTACGCCACCGTGACGGGCGTGGCCCGCGACGACCTCGACGACGGCGGGGCGTGGCTCTACGCCGAGACCATCCGGGCGATCCACACGCTCAACCCCAACACCGGGGTGGAGATCCTGATCCCCGACTTCCAGGGCAAGCCGGACCGCCTGCAGCAGGTCATCGACGCCCAGCCGGAGGTCTTCGCGCACAACGTGGAGACGGTCCCCCGCATCTTCCGCCAGATCCGCCCCGCGTTCACCTACGAGCGGTCCCTGGACGTGATCACCCAGGGCAAGGAGGCCGGGATGATCACGAAGTCGAACCTGATCCTCGGCATGGGCGAGACCAACGAGGAGATCCACGAGGCCCTGTGCGACCTCCACGACGCCGGGTGCGACATCATCACGCTCACCCAGTACCTGCGCCCCTCCCCCCTCTTCCACCCCATCGACCGGTGGGTCAAGCCCGAGGAGTTCGTGGAGCTCTCCCGGACGGCCGAGGAGATCGGCTTCCTGGGCGTCATGGCGGGACCGATGGTCCGGTCCTCGTACCGTGCCGGCCGCCTGTGGGCCCGGGCCATGGAGAAGTCCGGCCGCGAGATCCCCGCCCACCTGGCGCACATCGAGGACGAGGGCTCCGCCTCCCAGGAGGCGTCCTCCCTGGTGCAGCGCCTCGGCTGAGCCGGGGCGGGTCACGACACCTCCCACCCGCTAAACTGGAGGACGGACCACGGCGGGCGCCCCGGCGCGCGCCGTGGTCCCCGAACCACCGCCACCGCACCACAGGACGAGGTCTCACCGTGTCACCTTCCCACGCCAAGTCGCGCCCCGCGTCGCGATCCACCTCCTCCGGGAAGCCCACGGGGACGCCGAGCGGGAAGCCAACCCGGGCGCAGAAGCGCGAGGCGAAGAAGCAGCGGAAGGCGACCAAGGGCCCCGGCTTCCTCGGGCAGATCAAGCAGGTCTTCAAGATGACCCGCGAGGTCGAGCCCAACGTGGGCTGGTGGATGCTGCTGATCGGTCTCGGTGTGCTCCTGGCGTTCCTGCTCGTCGGCGCCCTGCTCGGCAACTGGATCACCGGCCTGCTCATCGGACTGCCGTTCGCCCTGCTCGCGGCCTCGTTCTACCTCTCCCGGAGGGCCGAGCGCGCCGCCTTCGCCCGGATCGAGGACCAGCCCGGGGCCGCAGGGGCGGCCCTGTCCGCCCTGCGCCGCGGCTGGATCGTGGAGGAGCAGCCGGCCGCGATGGACCCGCGCACCCGCGACCTCGTCTTCCGCGCCATCGGCCGCCCCGGCGTGGTCCTCGTGACCGAGGGTCCCGCCGGCCGGGTCGACAAGATCGTCTCGAAGGAGCGCCGCCGGATCGGTCCCGTGATCCAGAACGTGCCGATCCACGTCATCAAGACCGGCAAGGGCGAGGGCCAGGTGCCCCTGCGCGAGCTGTCCAAGCAGATGAAGAAGCTCGACAAGAAGCTCACCCAGCAGGAGGTGCAGACCGTGCACAAGCGGATCAGCACGCTCGGCAACCGCCTGCCGATCCCCAAGGGCGTCGACCCGATGCGCGCCCGCCCGGACCGCAAGGCCATGCGCGGCCGCTGAGCCGCCTCGACGACGGAGCCCCCGCCTTCCCTGGGAAGGCGGGGGCTCCGTCGTCGAGGCGGCCCGGTTCAGCGGGTGCGCACGAGGATCGTGTCCGCGGCCCGGTCGTGCAGGCCGCGCTGGTCCGGGTCGAAGACCACGGGCGGGATCAGCAGGCACAGCAGCAGCGAGCGCACCACGGCCCGGGCGAACCCGGAGGGGCGCCCGTCCAGCGTCTGCACCTGCAGGCCCGTCACCCAGTGCCCCAGGGTGTGCCCGGCGGCCCCGACCAGGAGCACGTTGAGCAGGAACAGCAGGGCGAGGGTCACGAGCCCGTGCTGGTTCCACTGCGGGGCGAGCCACGCGGCGAGCGCCCAGCACAGGTACCAGTCCAGGGCCAGGGCCACGAGCCGCCGTCCGGGGCGGCCCACCGAGCCCGGCCCCGCCGCCGGGCGCCCCAGGCGCTGCCCCGGGTACTGCCGGGGGCCGGTCCCCGGGCCCTCGAGCCAGGAGCCGACGTCACGTCTGTCGATCATGCCCCCAGGGTATCGGGGCGATCTCGCCTAGACTGACGCCCAGACCGTGGCTTCCCCGGGCCACCCCGTGTAACACCGAGGAAACACCCGGGACACGGAGCCTTAATGCCGGGTCCGTAGCGTTGGCCCCGGAAAAGGACGCCGCACGAACGTCTCGGCACGGCGGTCCAGCCCATCTGAGAAGGGAAACAGCACATGTTCCAGACACCCGAGGAAGTCCTCGCGTTCATCAAGGACGAGGAGATCGTCTTCGTCGACGTCCGGTTCACGGACATGCCCGGCGTGCAGCAGCACTTCAACCTCCCGGCCAAGTCGGTGGACAACGACTTCTTCGTGCACGGACAGCTGTTCGACGGATCCTCCATCCGCGGCTTCCAGGGCATCGCCGAGTCGGACATGCAGCTGATCCCGGACCCGACCTCCGCGTTCGTGGACCCCTTCCGCGTCGAGAAGACCCTCGTGGTCACCTGCTCGATCGTGAACCCGCGCACCGGTGAGCCCTACCACCGCGATCCCCGCGGCGTCGCCGAGCGCGCCGAGGCCTACATGGCGTCCACCGGCATCGCCGACGTCGCCAACTTCGCCTCCGAGGCCGAGTTCTTCATCTTCGAGGACGTCCGCTACGACGTCCAGCCGCAGGGCTCCTTCTACGCCATCGACTCCGACGAGGCCGCGTGGAACACCGGCCGCAAGGAGGAGGGTGGGAACCTGGGCAACAAGACCGCCACCAAGGGCGGATACTTCCCGGTCTCCCCCGTGGACAAGCAGGCCGACCTGCGCGACGCGATGTGCGTGGCCCTGGACGAGGTGGGCCTCGAGGTCGAGCGCTCCCACCACGAGGTGGGCGGTCCCGGCCAGGCCGAGATCAACTACCGGTTCAACACCCTCACCCGGGCCGCCGACGACCTGCAGAAGTTCAAGTACGTCATCAAGAACACCGCGGACGCCTTCGGCAAGTCGGCCACGTTCATGCCCAAGCCGGTCTTCAACGACAACGGCTCCGGCATGCACTGCCACCAGTCGCTGTGGAAGGGCGGCGAGCCGCTGTTCTACGACGAGAAGGGCTACGCGGGCCTGTCCGACCTGGCCCGCTGGTACATCGGCGGTCTGCTCGAGCACTCCTCGGCCGTCCTCGCGTTCACGAACCCGACCGTGAACTCCTACCGCCGCCTGGTGAAGGGCTTCGAGGCCCCGGTCAACATGGTGTACTCGCAGGGCAACCGCTCCGCCGGCATCCGCATCCCGATCACGGGCACCAACCCGAAGGCCAAGCGCCTCGAGTTCCGCGCCCCGGACCCCTCGTGCAACCCGTACCTGGCGTTCGCCGCCCAGCTGATGGCGGGCCTGGACGGGATCCGCAACCGCATCGAGCCGGCCGACCCGATCGACAAGGACCTCTACGAGCTGCCCGCCGAGGAGGCCAAGGACATCAAGAAGGCCCCGGCCTCGCTGGAGGAGGCGCTGCTGGCCCTGGAGGAGGACCACGAGTTCCTGCTCGCCGGGGACGTCTTCACCGAGGACACCGTCCGGTCCTGGATCGAGTACAAGCGCGAGTTCGAGCTCAAGCCGCTCTCCGTGGTCCCGCACCCGCTGGAGTTCTCGCTGTACTACGGCGTCTGAGTTCGGCGGCGTCACCGGCCCGCGGCGCCCCAGCCGCAGGCGGCAGACCCACGGGAACGGCCCCGGACCCCTCGAGGGGTCCGGGGCCGTTCCCGTGCGCGGGCCCCGCGCAGGGGTCCGTCAGTGGCCGTAGAAGAGCCGCTCGAACACGGCGCGGGCCTTGCGGGTGGTCCGCAGGTAGTCCTCCTCCAGGAGGCGGGCGCCGCCGTGGCCGTACCCGCACCAGCGGGCCACCGCCTCGAGGTCCGCACGCTTCGAGGGCAGGGCGTCGGAGCTGCGGCCGGTGCGCAGCACGTTGCCGTTGCGCACGGCGGTGGCCAGGCGCCAGGCCGCGGCCAGGGCGGCGGCGTCCTCGGCCGTGACCAGACCCTCCTCCTCGGCGGCGCGCAGCGCGCGCAGCGTGCTGGTGGTCCGGAGCCCCGGGACCCGGTGCGCGTGCTGGAGCTGCAGCGTCTGCACCAGCCATTCCACGTCCGAGAGCCCGCCCCGGCCCAGCTTCACGTGCCGGGACGGGTCCGCGCCGCGCGGCAGGCGCTCGTTCTCGACCCGCGCCTTCATCCGGCGGATCTCCAGCAGCTGCGCCTCGGTGAACTCGGCCGGGTAGCGGCGGGGGTCGATCACGCGGCGGAACGCCTCGGCCAGGTCGTCGCTGCCCGCCACGGGCAGCGCCCGGGTGAGGGCCTGGAACTCCCACGTCTGGGCCCACCGGGCGTAGTACTCCGCGTAGGAGTCGACGGAGCGCACCATGGGGCCCTGCTTGCCCTCGGGGCGCAGGTCGTTGTCGATCTCCAGCACCCGCTCCGCCACGATGGGCGGGCTGCACGGCGCCTTGAGCAGCTGCACCATCCGCTGTAGCAGGGTCTCGGCCTGCTCCCGGGCGGCGGCCGGGTCCGCCTCCCCCACGGGACCGTAGACGTACATGACGTCGGCGTCCGAGCCGTAGCCGATCTCCCGCCCGCCCTGCCGCCCCATCGCGACCACCAGGACCTCGGCGACGCGGCCGGAGCGGTCGTAGACCTCGCGCTCGGCGGCGTGCAGGGCGCCCAGGATGCAGGCGCGGTCGATGTCGGAGAGCGCCTCGGCGACCCGCTCGACGTCGAGCAGCCCGGAGGTGTCCGCGAGCGCCACGCGCAGCTCCTCGCGGCGGCGGATCAGGCGGATCATCCGCATCGCCTCGCCCGAGTCGGGGTGCCGGGCCATCTGCGAGCGGATCTCGGTCCACAGGGTCTCGAAGGGGACGGGACAGAGGTCGTCGTCCTGGCCGAGCCAGGCGGTCGCCTCCGGGGAGTTCTCCAGCAGGTCGGTGACGTAGCGGGAGCTGGAGAGGATCTGGCACAGCCGCTCGGCGGCCGCGTTGGAGTCGCGCAGCAGACGCAGGAACCAGGGGGTGGTGCCCAGGGACTCCGAGAGCCGCCGGAAGCCCAGCAGCCCGGCGTCGGCGTCCACTCCGTCGGCGAACCAGGACAGGAGCACGGGCAGCAGGGTCCGCAGGATCTCGGCCCGCCGGCTCACCCCGCGGGTGAGCGCCTCGATGTGCCGCACGGCCGCCTTCGGGTCCCGGTAGCCCAGGGCGGCCAGCCGGTCCCGCACCGACTCCGGGGAGAGGCTGGTGTCGCTCTCGGGCAGGTGCGCCAGCGCGGCCAGCAGCGGCCGGTAGAAGATGCGCTCGTGCATCCCGCGCACGTTGCGCTTCACCTTGCGCCACTCCTCGAGCAGCGACTCCGCCGAGGGGCGGGCGGTGTCCGCGGCGCCCCGCAGGGACCGGGCCACGGTCACCAGCTCCCGCTCGGCACGCGGCATGAGGTGGGTGCGGCGCATGCGGAAGAGCTGGATCCGGTGCTCCAGCAGGCGCAGCCAGCGGTAGTGCGCGGCGAACTGCTCGCTGTCGCGGCGGCCGATGTAGCCGCCCTCGGACAGCGCGCGCAGCGAGTCGGTGGTGGCCCGGGTGCGGACCCGCTCGTCCGTGCGCCCGTGCACGAGCTGGAGCAGCTGGACGGTGAACTCGACGTCGCGCAGGCCGCCGGGGCCCAGCTTGATCTGCCGCTCGGCCTCGGCGTCGGGGATGTTGTCGGTGACCCGGCGTCGCATGGCCTGCACGGACTCCACGAAGCCCTCGCGCGCGGCGCTGCGCCAGACGTACGGCTCGATCGCCTCCCGGTAGGCCTGCCCCAGCTGCGGGTCCCCCGCGATGGGGCGGGCCTTGAGCAGGGCCTGGAACTCCCAGGACTCCGCCCAGCGCTCGTAGTAGCGCACGTGGGACTCCAGGGTGCGCACCAGGGGCCCGTCCTTGCCCTCGGGGCGCAGGTTGGCGTCCACCTCCCACAGCGGCGGCTCCGCCGCGCGCGCCATGATCGCCCGGGCGGTGCCCGTGGCCAGGGCCGTGGCGATGCTCGTCGCCTCCGCGCCGTCCGGCCCGTCCTCCTCGTGCCCGGCGTCCACGGCCATGACGTGGACCACGTCGACGTCGGAGATGTAGTTGAGCTCCCGGGCCCCGCACTTGCCCATCCCGATCACGGCCAGCCGCACCCGGTCCACGAGCTCGGGGGCCCAGGTCCGTGCCGCCTCGGCCCGGGAGACGGCCAGCGCCGCCTCGAGCGCGGCGGCGGCGAGGTCGGCCAGCTGCCGGCCCACCGCCGGCATGTGGTCGGCGGGATAGAGGGCGCCGACGTCGCGGATCGCGATGCGGGTCAGCTCCCTGCGGTAGGCGACGCGCAGAGCGGTGTAGGCCTCGTCGCCGGTGTCCCCGGCCACCGGGGTCCGGGCCGCGGGGTCCGCGCCCACCGCGTGCAGCAGCGCGGTGCGGAACTGCTCCGCGGAGATCTCCTCCGGCTCGGCGGCGGCCGGCTCCGCGAGCAGGTCGAGGTGCTCGGGCCGGCGCAGCAGGAACTCGCCCAGCGCCTCGGAGGCCCCCAGCAGCCGGAACATGGTCTCGGAGGCCTCCGGGCCGGCGTTGATCCGCTCGGCCAGCTGGGGGGAGCCCTCCAGCAGGCGGACCGTCAGCTGCAGGGCGACGTCGGGCGAGGCGGCCAGCGCCAGGCCCTCCAGCAGCCGGTCCTGGTCCACCGGGCCGAGCTCGCGGAACCCGAGCCAACGCTGGGCGTTGCCCGTGTCCGCGAAGCCGAGCTTGATGAGCCGCCCGGAGGCGACGGGGTCCGTGGCGGACGCCGACTGGGGAGGGTGGGTCATGGCGCGCTCCGTCCCGGGCTCAGAGGATGCCGAGGTTGTTCTTCAGCTCGAAGGGGGTGACCACGCGACGGTAGTCGTTCCAGTCCCGGCGCTTGTTGCGCAGGAAGTAGTCGTAGACCTGCTCCCCGAGCAGCTCGGCCATGAACTCCGACTCCTCCGTCTCCCGGATGGCGTCGTAGAGGCTCGAGGGCAGCGGGTTGTGCCCCAGGGCCCGGCGCTCGGCGGAGCTCATCGCGGCGACGTCGTCCAGCTCCACGGGCGGGAGGTCGTACTCGTTCTCGATGCCCTGCAGGCCCGCCGCGAGCAGCGCCGCGTAGGACAGGTACGGGTTCGTCGCGGAGTCGATGCCGCGGTACTCGATCCGCGCGGCCTGCACCTTGTCCGGCTTGGACAGCGGCACCCGCACGAGGGCGGAGCGGTTGTTGTGCCCCCAGGAGAGGTAGGAGGGTGCCTCTCCCCCGCCCCAGAGCCGCTTGTAGGAGTTCACGAACTGGTTGGTCACCGAGGTGAACTCCGGGGCGTGGCGGAGGATGCCGGCGATGAAGTGGCGGGCCGTGCGGGAGAGCCGGAACTCGGAGCCGCCGTCGAAGAAGGCGTTGGTGTCCCCCTCGAAGAGGGAGAAGTGGGTGTGCATGCCCGAGCCGGGGTGCTCCGTGAAGGGCTTCGGCATGAAGGTGGCGTACAGCCCCTGGGCGAGCGCGACCTCCTTGATCACGGTGCGGAACGTCATGATGTTGTCGGCCGTCTGCAGGGCGTCGGCGTAGCGCAGGTCGATCTCGTTCTGCCCGGGGCCGGCCTCGTGGTGGGAGAACTCCACGGAGATCCCGACGGCCTCGAGCATGTTGACGGCCTTGCGCCGGAAGTCCTGCACGACGCCGCCCGGCACGTGGTCGAAGTAGCCCTCGTGGTCGACCGGCACCGGCTGGCCCTCGGCGTCGAGGTCGGCGGACTTCAGCAGGTAGAACTCGATCTCCGGGGCGGTGTAGCAGGTGAAGCCCATGTCGGAGGCCTTCTCCAGGACCCGCTTGAGCACACCCCGAGGGTCCGAGGAGGCGGGCTCCCCGTCGGGGGTGAGGATGTTGCAGAACATCCGCGCGGTCGGCTCGGTCTCCCCCCGCCAGGGCAGGATCTGGAACGTGGAGGGGTCGGGCTGCAGGAGCATGTCCGCCTCGGAGACGCGGGAGAGGCCCTCGATCGAGGACCCGTCGAAGCCGAGCCCCTCCTCGAAGGCCGCCTCCACCTCGGCCGGGGCCAGCGCCACCGACTTGAGGCTGCCCACGACGTCCGTGAACCACATCCGCACGAAGCGCACGTCCCGCTCCTCGATGGTCCTGAGGACGAACTCCTGCTGACGGTCCATGGCTGTGTTCCTCGTCTTCCTGCCCGCGGCCGGCGCCGCGGGCGTGTGCCGTGCCGACACGGGCACGCCTGCTGTCCCGCCCACTCTAACGCGCCCGCCCGGGCCCCCCGCCGGGCGCGCGGAGCCCGCCGGTTAGGCTGGGGCCATGACCCAGGAGACCACCCGCCCGGAGCCGGGCGCCCTCGACGTGCGCCGGGTGCGCACCCACCACCTGCGCGAGGCGAAGCGCCGCGGCGAGAAGTTCACCATGCTCACGAGCTACGACGCTCTCACGGCGGCGATCTTCGACGCCGCGGGCGTCGACACGCTGCTCGTCGGGGACTCCGCGGGCAACAACGTCCTGGGCTACGACACCACGCTGCCCGTCACCGTGGACGAGCTGCTGCCGCTGTGCCGGGCCGTGTCCGGGGCCGCCGAGCGCGCGTTCGTCGTCGTCGACCTGCCCTTCGGCTCCTACGAGGCCTCCCCGGAGCAGGCGGTGGCCACCGCGGTGCGCTTCCTCAAGGAGGGCGGGGCGCACGCGGTGAAGCTGGAGGGCGGGGCGTGGTTCGCCCCGCACGTGCGGGCCATGGTCCAGGCCGGGGTGCCCGTCGTGGCGCACCTGGGGTTCACGCCGCAGAGCGAGCACGCCCTGGGCGGCTACCGGGTGCAGGGCCGCGGCGACGCAGCACAGGCCCTGGTCGAGGACGCCCGCGCCCTCGAGGCGGCCGGGGCGTTCTGCCTGGTCCTGGAGATGGTCCCGGCCGAGGCCGCCCTCGCCGTGGACGCCGCCGTGGACGTCCCCACCGTGGGGATCGGCGCCGGGCCCGGGACCACCGGCCAGGTGCTCGTGTGGCAGGACATGCTGGGGCTGCGCCGCGGGCGGATGCCCCGCTTCGTGCGGCAGTACGCGGACCTCCACGGGGTGGTCGCCGACGCCGTGGGCCGCTACGTGCAGGACGTGCGCACCGGGACCTTCCCGGGTCCCGAGCACAGCTTCTGAGCCGCGGGGCTCAGCCCTCGTCGAAGGCGCGGTCCTCCTCGTCCCACTTCCGGGTCCGCTCCGCCGCGAGCTTCAGGGCGTTCTGCGCCTCCTGGCGCGTGGCGTAGGGACCGAGCAGCTTGCGGTAGTCCGACTGCGGGCCCTCCTCGACCTCGTGGGTGTAGACGTTGAACCAGAACTCGCTCATGACCTCTCCTTCCCCGGGCCGCCGGGGCGTCCTCGACCGGACCGGGCGGGCACCCGGCGCGTTAGGGTAGATCCTAGGCCCCGACGGGGCCGACAGACCCGAAGAACCAGGAGGACCAGACCCCCGTGCTCTCGCACAACCTCACCGCTCCCGGCGGCGCCGCCCCCGTCGGTGCCCTCGCCCCCGGGTCCCTGAGCCCGCAGCGCCCCGTCCCGGCGTCCATCCCCCGGCCCGAGTACGTCGGCCGGGCCGAGCCCGACGAGGGCCGGGGCGGGAACGTCTACCCGCCCGAGGAGGTCGAGCTGATCCGGGAGGCGGGCCGGATCGCGGCCCGCGCCCTGCAGGAGGCCGGCCGGGCCGCCGTGCCCGGCGCCACGACCGACGACCTGGACCGGATCGCCCACGAGTACCTGTGCGACCACGGCGCCTACCCGTCCTGCCTGGGCTACCGGGGCTTCCCGAAGTCCATCTGCACGTCCCTGAACGAGGTGATCTGCCACGGCATCCCCGACTCCACGGTGCTGGAGGAGGGCGACATCATCAACCTCGACGTCACGGCCTACAAGAACGGCTTCCACGGCGACACGAACCGGATGTTCCTGGTGGGCGAGGTCGACGAGCAGTCCCGCCTGCTGGTGGAGCGCACCGAGGAGGCGCTGAACCGGGCCGTCAACGCGGTCCGGCCCGGCCGCGAGATCAACGTCATCGGCCGGGTGATCGAGAAGTACGCCCGGCGCTTCGGCTACGGCGTGGTCCGTGACTTCACCGGCCACGGCGTGGGCCGGGAGTTCCACTCCGGGCTCATCGTCCCGCACTACGACGCCGCCCCGTCCTACGCCACCCTCATGGTGCCCGGCATGGTCTTCACGATCGAGCCCATGCTGACCCTCGGCACGATCCAGTGGGAGCAGTGGGACGACGACTGGACGGTCACCACCCGGGACCGGATGCGCACCGCGCAGTTCGAGCACACGCTGGTTGTGACGGATGACGGCGTGGACGTGCTGACCCTGCCGTAGACTGCGCACTGATCAATCGACCACGGCCCCCCGAGAGGACCGCCCCATGACCACACCAGATCGCTCCGTCGCGGACGTCCCGAGCCGGCGCGTCATCGGCATCGACTTCGGCGGCACCGGGACCAAGGGCGGCATCGTCGACCTGGACACCGGCGAGCTCGTCGGCGAGCGCTTCCGCATCCCCACCCCGCGCCCGGCCACGCCGGAGAAGGTGGCGGAGGTCGTGGAGCAGATCGTGGCGGAGCTGCAGTCCCGCCCCGAGGCCCCGGCGCCGGACTCGCCGGTGGGCATCGTCTTCCCGGCGATCATCAAGGACGGGGTGGCGCTGTCCGCGGCGAACATCGACAAGTCCTGGATCGGCACGGACGTGGACACCCTGATGACGGAGCGGCTGGGCCGGCCGGTCGAGGCGCTCAACGACGCCGACGCCGCGGGCCTGGCCGAGGCGGTCTACGGCGCCGGACGCGGGGTGAAGGGCCTGGTCATCGTGATCACCCTGGGCACCGGCATCGGCTCGGCCCTGATCCTCAACGGCAAGCTCGTGCCGAACGCCGAGCTGGGCCACCTGGAGATCGACGGCCACGACGCCGAGACGAAGGCCTCCGCGGCGGCGCGCGAGCGCGAGGACATGCCCTGGAAGAAGTGGGCGACCACGCGGCTGCAGCGCTACTTCAGCCACGTCGAGTTCCTGTTCACCCCGAGCCTGTTCGTCGTGGGTGGCGGGGTGTCGAAGAAGGCGGACAAGTTCCTGCCCTTCCTGGAGCTGCGCACGCCGGTGAAGGTCGCCGAGCTGCGCAACAACGCGGGCATCGTGGGCGCGGCCCTGTGGGCGGGCATCCCGCACGGGTCCGAGGACTGACCCCGGCGCCTGCGCCGGACGACGACGCCCGGACGCCTCCTCGCGGAGGCGTCCGGGCGTCGTCGTGTGCTGCGGGCACGAAAAAAACCCGCCGGGGGCCGCGGCTTCCCCTCCGCAGCCCCCGGCGGGAGCTTGTTACGAGGCTTACTCTACGACCCTCCTCCGGTCGGCGGCAAGAGACACGCCGGGACGTGTCGCCGCGGTGCCGCACTCAGAGCAGCCGGGGCTGGGACACGCCGTCGAGGCTCCGGGGCCGGGCCCGGCGGCCGGGGCGCTTCTTCGCCCCGGAGCCCGCGGGCTCCACCGCGGCGGGGATGGTCTGCTGCCCGGACTGCTCGGCCTGCTGCTGCCGCAGCAGGTCGATCGCCTCCTCGAAGTCGCCGAGGCCGTCGAAGGCCTGGTAGACGCTCGCGAAGCGGAGGTAGGCCACCACGTCCAGGCGGCGCAGCGGGGCCAGGATGGCCAGCCCCACCTCGTGGGCCTCGATCTCCGCGGCGCCCAGGGCGCGGATCGTCTCCTCGACCTCTTGGGCGAGCATCGCGAGGTCGTCCTCGCTCACCGGCCGCCCCTGGCAGGCCTTGCGCACCCCGTTGACGATCTTCTGCCGGTCGAAGGGCTCGGTGACGCCCGAGCGCTTGATCACGGAGATCGTGGTCGTCTCGAGCGTGGTGAAGCGGCGGCCGCACTCGGAGCACTGGCGGCGGCGGCGGATCGCCGTCCCGTCGTCCGTGGTGCGGCTGTCCACGACGCGGGAGTCGGTGTGGCGGCAGAAGGGGCAGTGCACGGTCGGATCAGCCCCCGGTGCGGATCGTGATGGCCGTGCCGTGCGCGGGCAGGTCCTCGGAGTCGGCCAGGGCCACGATGTCCGCGCCGATCTCGGCGAGGGCCTCCTGCGAGTACTCCACGATCTGCACGGCCTTCAGGAAGGAGGTGGTGGACAGCCCCTGCGTGTGCACGGCGGTGCCGCCGGTGGGGAGCACGTGGTTGGACCCGGCGGCGTAGTCGCCCAGCGGGACGGGACTGTACGGGCCCACGAAGATGGCCCCGGCGTTGCGCACCCGGGCGGCGACCTCCTGCGGGGCGGCGGTGTGGATCTCGAGGTGCTCGGCGGCGTAAGCGTCGGCCACCGCGATCGAGGCGTCCAGGTCGTCGGTGAGCACCGCCCCGGACTGCGGCCCGGTCAGCGCGGTCGCCACCCGCTCCCGGTGCCGGGTGCGCGGCACCTGCACGGCGAGCTCCGCCGCGACGCGCTCGGCCAGGGCCGGCGAGTGCGTGATGAGCACGGACCCGGCGGCGGGGTCGTGCTCGGCCTGGGAGATGAGGTCGGCGGCAACGTAGGCGGGGTTCGCCGTGTCGTCGGCCAGCACGGCGATCTCGGTGGTGCCCGCCTCGGCGTCGACGCCCACCACGGAGCGCAGCAGCCGCTTGGCCGTGGCCACGTAGACGTTGCCGGGGCCGGTGACGGTGTCCACCGGCTCGAGCACGTCCTCGCCGTCGACCACGCCGTGGGCCATGGCCGCGAGGGACTGGGCCCCGCCGATGGCCCAGACCTCGTCCACCCCGAGCAGACCCGCCGCCGCGAGGATCGTCGGGTGCGGCAGGCCGCCGAACTCCCGCTGCGGCGGGCTGCACAGGGCGATCGACCCGACCCCGGCCGCCTGGGCCGGGACGACGTTCATGACCACCGACGAGGGGTAGACGGCCAGCCCGCCCGGGACGTAGAGACCGGCCCGGCGGATGGGGGTCCAGCGCTGGACCAGGACCGCCCCGGGAGCCACCTCGAGGCGGGCGTCGGCCGGGCGCTGGGCCGCCGCGAAGGCCCGGGTGCGCTCGATCGCCGTCTGCAGGCCGTGGCGCACCGCGGGGTCCAGCGCGTCGACCGCCCGCCGGATCTCGGCGGGGTCCACGCGCAGCCGCTGCTGCTCCACGCCGTCGAAGCGCAGGGCGTAGCGGCGCAGGGCCGCGGCACCCTCCGCGCGGACGGCGGCGATGATCTCCTCCACGGCCTGCTCGGCGGACGCCAGGGACGAGGTGCTCTGCCGGGGCACCGCCGCGCGCAGCTCGGCCCAGGACAGCTGCCGGCCGCGGAGGTCGATCGTGCGCAGGGCGGGCGTCGTGGTCGTCTCAGCAGTAGTCACGTGTCCATGGTATTCCACCGCACCACCCCTGACGGGGCCCGGGTCTTGCGCTCTCCGGCCCGGTCGGCTAGACCTCCAGGCAGGTGGGCCCGAGCAGCACCTTCAGGTCCCCGAACAGGGCCGGCGAGGGGTTCACCCGCAGGTCCGGGCCCAGCCGCAGGATCTGCACCTTCTGCCGGGTCTCGAGGTGGATGCGCACCTCGGAGTCCCCGCGGTGGTTGCGCAGCACCGCCCCGATCTCCTGGACCGTGGCCTCGGTGGCGCGGAACTCGGGCAGCGCGATCAGCACCGGGCCGTTGTGCCCGTCCGCGGAGAGCTCCGGCACCGTCAGCTCCTGGGCGGAGATGGTCACCGAGCCGTCGTCCCGGCGCTGCAGGCGGCCCTTGATCACGCAGATCAGGTCCTCGGCCAGCACCCCTGCGATGGGGGCGTAGGCCTTGCCGAAGAACATGATCTCGATCGAGCCGGTCCGGTCCTCGAGCTCCACCCGGGCGTAGGCGTTGCCGGAGGTCTTGGCGATCCGCCGGGACAGGGACGTGATCATGCCCGCGACCGTGACGACCGCGCCGTCGGGCCGGCCGTCCTCCCCCAGCAGCGGCTGGATCGAGGTGTCGGCGTACTGGCCCAGGGCCTCGTCGAGCCCGCGCAGCGGGTGGTCGGACACGTACAGGCCCAGCATCTCGCGCTCGAAGGCCAGCAGGTCCTTGCGCTCCCACTCGGGGACGTCGGGCACCGCCACGGTCAGCGAGGTGGAGGGGTCCTCCTCGTCCAGGCCCATGCCGCCGAAGAGGTCGAACTGCCCGGCCGCCTCCTGGCGCTTGACGGCCACCGTGGCGTCCACGGCCTCCTCGTGGCACATCACTAGGCCCCGCCGGGTGTGGCCCAGCCTGTCGAAGGCGCCGGCCTTGACCAGGGACTCGATGGTGCGCTTGTTGCACACCACCGCGGGGACCTTGGCGAGGAAGTCGTTGAAGGAGGTGAAGGCGCCGTGCTCCTCCCGGGCCTCGACCATGGCGCCGACCACGTTGGCCCCCACGTTGCGCACCGCGCCCATGCCGAAGCGGATGTCGGTGCCCACCGGGGTGAAGTTCAGCGCGGACTCGTTGACGTCCGGGGGCAGCACGGTGATGCCCATCCGGCGGCACTCGGTGAGGTAGAGGGCCAGCTTGTCCTTGTCGTCGCCCACCGAGGTGAGCAGCGCGGCCATGTACTCGGCCGGGTAGTGCGCCTTGAGGTAGGCCGTCCAGTAGGAGACGAGGCCGTAGGCCGCGGAGTGGGCCTTGTTGAAGGCGTAGTCGGAGAACGGCAGCAGGATGTCCCACAGGGCCTTGATGGCGCCCTCCGAGTAGCCGCGCTCCACCATGCCCCCGTGGAAGCCCGCGTACTGCTTGTCCAGCTCGGACTTCTTCTTCTTGCCCATGGCGCGGCGCAGGATGTCCGCCTGGCCCAGCGAGAAGCCGGCCACCTTCTGGGCGATCGCCATGACCTGCTCCTGGTAGACGATCAGCCCGTAGGTCGTGTTGAGGATCTCCGCGAGCGGCTCCTCGAGCTCGGGGTGGATCGGGGTGATCTCCTGCTGGCCGGTCTTGCGCAGCGCGTAGTTGGTGTGCGAGTTCGCGCCCATCGGACCGGGCCGGTAGAGGGCGATCACGGCGGAGATGTCCTCGAAGTTGTCCGGGCGCATGAGCTTGAGCAGCTGGCGCATGGGCCCGCCGTCGAGCTGGAACACCCCGAGGGTGTCGCCGCGGGCCAGCAGCTCGTAGGACTCGGCGTCCTCGAGGCCGAGGTGCTCGAGGTCCAGGACGAAGCCGTCCTGGTTGAGCGTGATGTTCTCCAGGGCGTCGGAGATGATCGTGAGGTTGCGCAGGCCCAGGAAGTCCATCTTGATCAGCCCCAGCCCCTCGCACGTGGGGTAGTCGAACTGGGTGATCACCTGGCCGTCCTGCTCGCGGCGCATGATCGGGATGATGTCGATCAGCGGGTGCGAGGACATGATCACGCCCGCCGCGTGCACCCCCCACTGCCGCTTGAGGCCCTCGAGCCCCTCGGCGGTCTCGAAGATCTTCTTCGCCTCGGGATCCTGGGCGAGGACCTCGCGCAGCTCGTCGGCCTCGCCGTGGCGCTTGGCGGACTCGTCGTAGACGTCCTTGAGGGAGATGCCCTTGCCCATGACGTCCGGCGGCATGGCCTTGGTCAGCTTCTCCCCCATGGAGAACGGGTAGCCGAGCACGCGGGAGGAGTCCTTCAGGGCCTGCTTGGCCTTGATGGTGCCGTAGGTGACGATCATGGCCACGCGCTCGTCGCCGTACTTCTCGGTGACGTAGTGGATGACCTCCGAGCGGCGGCGGTCGTCGAAGTCGACGTCGAAGTCGGGCATGGACACGCGGTCCGGGTTGAGGAAGCGCTCGAAGATCAGCCCGTGCTGGAGCGGGTTCAGCTCGGTGATGCGCATGGCGTAGGCGACCATGGACCCGGCCCCGGAGCCGCGGCCCGGGCCCACCCGGATCCCGTTGTTCTTCGCCCAGTTGATGAAGTCGGCGACCACCAGGAAGTACCCGGGGAAGCCCATCTGCAGGATGATGCCCTTCTCGTAGTCCGCCTGGCGCTGGACGTCCTCGGGGATCCCGCCGGGGAAGCGGTGGTGCAGGCCCTTCTGCACCTCCTCCACGAACCAGGACTCCTCGTCGTGGCCCTCCGGGGTCGGGAAGCGGGGCATGTAGTTGGCGGAGGTGTCGAACTCCACGTGGCAGCGCTCGGCGATCTCGAGGGTGTTGTCGCAGGCCTCCGGGAAGTCCCGGAAGAGCTCGCGCATCTCGGCCGGGGACTTCAGGTAGAACTCGTCCGCGTCGAACTTGAACCGCTTGGGGTCGGCCAGGGTGGAGCCGGACTGCACGCACAGCAGCGCCGCGTGGGACTTCGCGTCCTCGGCGTGGGTGTAGTGCAGGTCGTTGGTGGCCACCAGCGGCAGCTGCAGGTCCTTGGCCAGCTTGAGCAGGTCGCTCGTGACGTTCTTCTCGATCGCGAGACCGTGGTCCATGAGCTCGCAGTAGAAGTTCTCGGCCCCGAAGATGTCCCGGAACTCCGCGGCGGCCTGGCGGGCCTCCTGGTACTGGCCCAGGCGCAGCCGGGTCTGGACCTCGCCGGAGGGGCAGCCCGTGGTGGCGATCAGGCCCTTGCCGTAGGTGCTCAGCAGCTCCCGGTCCATGCGCGGCTTGTACAGCTGGCCCTCGAGGGAGGCCAGGGATGAGGCGCGGAACAGGTTCTGCATGCCCTGCGTCGTCTCGGCCAGCAGCGTCATGTGCGTGTAGGCGCCGCCGCCGGAGACGTCGTCGCGGCCGCCGTCGGCGAACTTCACGCGGGTGCGGTCCGAGCGGGCGGTGCCCGGGGTGAGGTAGGCCTCCACCCCGATGATCGGCTTGATCCCCGCGTTGCGGGCCTTGTTCCAGAAGTCGAAGGCGCCGAAGACGAACCCGTGGTCGGTGGTCGCGAGGGAGGACATCCCCATCTGGTGGCAGGCCTCGAAGAGGTCGTCGAGACGTGCCGCACCGTCGAGCATGGAGTACTCGGTGTGCACGTGCAGGTGGGTGAAGCTGTTCTTGCCGGATGCCGTCGTCACCCGACCAGTGTAGTCGTCCCCGCCGACCGCGCCGCCGCGCCGGGGGCCCGCCGGGTCAGGCCGGCCCGCCGTCCCGGAGGGTCTCCAGGGCGAAGGCGAGGTCCGGCGGATAGGGGCTGTCGAACTCGACCGCCTCGCCCGTGCCGGGGTGCTCGAAGCCCAGCCGCTGGGCGTGCAGCCACTGCCGGGTCAGCCCGAGCCCGGCCGACAGCGCCGGGTCCGCCCCGTAGGTCAGGTCCCCGCAGCAGGGGTGGCGCAGTGCCGAGAAGTGCACCCGGATCTGGTGGGTGCGCCCGGTCTCCAGGTGGACCTCCACCAGGGCCGCGCGCCCGAAGGCCTCCAGCACCTCGTAGTGGGTGACCGACGCGCGCCCGCCCTCGACCACGGCGAAGCGCCAGTCGTAGCCGGGGTGGCGCCCGATCGGGGCGTCGACGGTCCCGCGCAGCGGGTCCGGCAGGCCCTGGACCACGGTGTGGTAGACCTTCGTGACCGTCCGCTCCTTGAACGCCCGCTTCAGCGCGGTGTACGCCCGCTCGGTGCGGGCCACGACCATCAGCCCGGACGTGCCGACGTCGAGCCGGTGCACCACGCCCTGCCGCTCCGGCGCCCCGGAGGTGCTCACGGTCACGCCGGCCCCGGCCAGGGCGCCCACCACGGTGGGCCCCTTCCAGCCCGGCGACGGGTGGGCGGCCACCCCCGCCGGCTTGTCGATCACCACGATGTCGTCGTCCAGGTGGACCACCCGGAAGTCCTCGACCAGCTGCGGGACGATCCGGGACGGGTCCTCCGGCACGGGCACCTGCACGGTGAGCGTCTGGGCGGCCTCCACCCGGAAGGACTTGGGGACGGGGCGGCCGCGGTGCAGCACCCGCCCCTCCGCGCACAGGGCGGCCGCGGCGGAGCGGGAGAGGCCCGTGAGGGCGGCGACCGCCGCGTCGGCGCGCTGGCCCTCCAGCTCGGGCGGCACGGTGAAGCGCTCGGTGGTGTGCTCCGGCTCAGCCACGGGAGCCCTCCTCCTCGGGCGCGGTCCGGTCCGCGGCGCGGGTGCCGTCGAGCTCCCGGCCGAGCAGGGTCAGGAGCACCACCAGGCCCACGCCCACCACCACCCCGCAGTCGGCGATGTTGAAGATCGCGAAGCGCGGCACGGCGATGAAGTCCACCACGTGGCCCACCGCGAAGCCCGGCTCCCGCAGGAGGCGGTCGGTGAGGTTGCCGAGGGCCCCGCCGAGGACCAGGCCCAGGGCCAGGGCCCACCCTGCCGAGCGCACCCGGCGCAGCGTCAGCACGATCACCACGGAGACGACCGCCATGACCAGGGTGAACAGCCAGGTCACGTTCTCGCCCAGGGAGAAGGCCGCCCCCGGGTTGCGGATGAACTGCCACCACAGCAGGCCCTCGACCACCGGGGTCCGCTGGCCGAGCGCCATGGTGCTCACCACCCACCACTTGGTGAGCTGGTCCAGGACGTAGACCAGCAGCGCGGCGGCCGCTGCGAGGAGCAGCACGCGGCGGCGGCCCGCCCCGCCGGTGGTGCCCGCGGGGGCTTCGGGGTGCTCGCTCATGCTCTCCTCGGAAGGGGTCGGGGTGCGGGCCCGGACGGCCGGGCCCGGGTCCATGGTGTCACGTCGGCCGGGGCGGGCGCGGGGCCGGGACCACGACGGAGGGACCGGCCGCGCGGCCGGTCCCTCCGTCGGGATCCCCGTGCGCGGGGGCTCAGGCCTGGGCGGCCGGGGCCGCGGCGGACGTCTCGCCGCCGTCGGCGGGAGGCGCGGGCTCGAGGGCCGGGGTGGTCTCCAGGTCGTGCAGCTGCTCCTGGATGAAGCCCCTGAGCTTCTCCCGGTAGTCCTGCTCGAAGCCGCGCAGCCCCGCGACCCGGGTCTGCAGCGCGGCCTCCTCGTCCCGCAGGGCGGTCAAAGTCTGCTCGCGGGTGCGCCGTGCGTCCTCGACGAGCTCCTCGGCCTGGACCCGGGCCTCGGCGACGAGCCGGTCGCGCTCCGCGGTGCCCTCGGCGACGTACTCGTCGTGCAGCTTCTGCGCCATCGCGAGCACCCCGGCCGCGGACTGCGCGGCGCCGGCCGGGCTCTCCGCGGCGGACGGCTCGGCGGGGACCGGCTCGGCGACGGCGGGCTCGGTCACCGCGGTCCCGGCGACGCCCGGTCCGGCGGCGGGCTCCTCGGCCGCGGCCGGGCCCGCCTCGGCGACCGGCGCGGGCTCCCGGGGGGCGACCGGCTGCCCGGCCGTCTCGAGCTGCTGCTTGAGGTCCGTGTTCTCCTGGTTCAGGCGCCGCAGCTCCACGACGATCTCGTCGAGGAAGTCGTCGACCTCGTCCTGGTCGTAGCCCTCCCGGAACTTGGTGGGCTGGAACCGCTTGTTGATGACGTCTTCGGGCGTCAGGGCCATGAGTGCATTCCTCCTAGGGCGGGGCGCGGGCGCGGCCCGCGGCGGGGGGCTCCGTCCGACCGGCGCCGGGGGCGGACCGGCGGCCGGCACCCGGTGGGTCGTGCGGTTACAGAGTACAGGCAGGTCGCAGCGGGGCCGGTTCAGACCAGCAGGGAGCCGACGATGCCCTGGACGATGCTGACGGCGAAGATGAGGATCAGGAAGCCGAGGTCCAGGGCCACGCCGCCGAAGCGCAGCGGCGGCACGATCCGGCGCAGCCAGCGCATGGGCGGGTCGGTGACGGTGTACACGGCCGAGGCGCCCACGAGGGCGACGCCGCGGGGCCGCCAGCTGCGGGCGAACATCTGCACCCAGTCCAGGACGAGGCGGGCCAGCAGCGCCACGTACACGAGGTGCAGGGCCAGGTACAGCAGGGAGAGCAACAGGTCCATCGGTCCGCCTCAGTCCTCCGGGTGGTCGTCGGTGCCGTCCTCGGCCTCGCCGCCGGCCGGGTGGCCGACGACCTCGACGTAGGACGGGGTGAGCAGGAAGACCTTGCCGGTCACCCGCTCGATGGAGCCGTGGAGGGCGAAGACCAGCCCGGCGGAGAAGTCCACCAGCCGCTTGGCCTCGGCGTCGCCCATGTCGCTGACGTTCATGATGACAGGGGTGCCCTCGCGGAAGGCCTCGCCGATGGACTTCGCGTCGTTGTAGGAGCGGGGGTGGACCGTGGTGATCGTGCGCAAGGTCGAGCTGTCCTCTCGAGAGCTGGAGGGGGCGCGTTTGATGGGGGTGACCGGCGCCCGGTACTCGGCCGACCGGCGCGGCACGGCCACGGCCGTGGACTCGTGGGCGCGGGCCTCGCGCGGCTCCTCGCGGACCGCGACGGCGGACTGGTGCTCCTGGCGGGCAGGCGTCGGGTCGTCGTCGTAGTCCTCGTCCGTCTCGGCGAGGCCGAGATAGATCATGGTGCGGCGCAACGCTCCGGCCATGGTGCTCTCCTTGACTGTCTGTGCGGATATCGGCGGTGGGGGGAGTTCCGGGATCCTCGGACCGCCCGGCGCCCGTCGTGCTGCACGGATCGCGGTACGGCCCTGGCCCCGCAGGGCCGTCCTCCAAGCTATCCTACGGGCGGTCGGGGGCCGAGGATATCGGAGCCGACGCGCACGTGCGTGGCTCCCCGGGCGACGGCCTCCTCGAGGTCCTGGCTCATGCCCGCGGAGACGGCGGTGGCCCCCGGCAGCGCCTCCCGCACCCGGTGCGACAGGGCCTGCAGGCGGTCGAAGGCCGGGCCCGCGGCCGCGCCCAGCGGGGCGACGGCCATGACCCCGCCGGCGCGCAGCCCCTCCGTGGCGGCGATCTGCTCCGCGAGCCCCACGACGTCCTCGGGGCGGGCGCCGCCCCGGTGCTCCTCCGCGTCCAGGGACACCTGCACCAGGCAGGTGAGGTCCTGCTGGGTGCACGGACCGCCGGGGACCTGCCCGGCGGCGGCCTCCTCCCGGTGCCGCCGCACCGCCTTGCCCAGGGCGGTGACGAGGGAGCCGCGGTCCACCGAGTGCACCCACGAGGCGTAGCGGACCACGGACTTCGCCTTGTTCGACTGGAGCTGGCCGATGAAGTGCCAGGCGAGGGGGCCGTCGAGGTGCTCCGCGACCTCCCGCGCCTTGGCGGCGGCCTCCTGGTCCCGGTTCTCCCCCACGTCGCGCACGCCCAGCCGGTGCAGCCGGAGGACGTCCGCGGCGGGGAAGAACTTGGTGACGGCGATCAGCGTGGGCTCCGGGGCGCCGGCGCCCCGGGCCGCGGCGCCGATCCGGGCCCGGACGCGCCCCAGGGCCTCGGCGAGCTCGCGGCTGCGCGGGTCGTCCGCACCGGCGCTCATGCCGTGCGCTCCGCCCGGGCGCCGGGGCGGCCGCGCCAGACGAGGCCGACGATCCGGCCCGAGCCGGGGTCCCGCCGGTGCGAGGAGAGCCGCTCGTCCTCCAGGGTGCAGACCGGCCCGCCGTCGGCCGAGGGTTCGGTGACGGCCACGCCGAGGCCGGCGAGCCGGTCCCGGGCGCCGGCGCGCAGGTCCAGGGCCGGGGTGCCCCAGGACGTGGTGGCGGCCACCGCGGGGATCCGCCGCAGCGACTCCTCCCGCATCGCGGCCGGCACCTCGTAGCAGCTGCCGCAGATCGAGGGCCCCACCCAAGCCGCGAGCCGGTCCGCGCCCCGCTCCCGCAGCCGCTCCACGGTGCGCTCCAGCACGCCGCCGAGCAGACCGCGCCGCCCGGCGTGCGCCACGGCCGTGACCGGGCCCGTGGGCCCCTCGCCCAGGAGCAGCACGGGCACGCAGTCGGCCACCATCACGGCCAGCGGCACGCCCGTGGCCGAGACCGCGGCGTCGGCCACGGGCACCGCCGCGCGGTCGGGGCGGTCGGCGTCGACGACGTCGGTGCCGTGCACCTGCTCCAGGAAGAGCAGGGAGCCGGCGGCCACTCCCATCGACCGCTCGAGGGCGGCCCGGCGGCGGCGCACCGCGGCCGGGTCGTCACCCGTGTGCAGCGCGAGGTTGCCCGCGCTGCGGTCCGTGAAGGCCATCCGGACGCCCGGCCCGACCTCGTCCTGCCACCAGAACACCCTGGTCCTCCTCTGTCGTGCCGCACCGGCCGCCGGACGGACGGACGGGGCGGGGTTAAACGCCCGGGGGCGGACGCGGTGCACCGCGTCCGCCCCCGGGCCCGGACTCACTTCAGGAAGTCGGGGAAGTCCAGGGAGTCCTTGCGGGCGGAGCCGGCGGGCTGGCCGGCCTCGGCCTCGGCGGGCAGGTCGACGTCGAAGCCGGCGTCGTCGGGCACGTCGTCGTTGGCCACCGGCTGGGCCCACCGCTGCGCGGTGGCGGGCTGGCCGAAGGAGGCGGTGCCGCCGCGCTGCGGGGAGCGGCCCAGGCCGGCGGGCTGGCCGGCGCCGGAGCCGAAGGCGGCGCGGGTGCTCGCGGCCTGCTGGGCGGCGGCGTTGGTGTTGTTCGCGTTGGTCTCCGGGCTCACGGAGTCGAAGCCGGCGGCGATGACGGTGACCCGGGCCTGGTCGCCGAGGGCGTCGTCGATGACGGCGCCGAAGATGATGTTCGCCTCGGGGTGGGCCACCTCCTGGACCAGGCGGGCGGCCTCGTTGATCTCGAACAGGCCGAGGTCGGAGCCGCCCTGGATGGACAGCAGCACGCCGTGGGCGCCGTCGATGGAGGCCTCCAGCAGCGGGGACGCGATGGCGAGCTCCGCGGCCTTCACCGCGCGGTCCTCGCCCTGCGCCGCGCCGATGCCCATGAGCGCCGAGCCGGCGCCCTGCATCACGGACTTCACGTCGGCGAAGTCGAGGTTGATCAGGCCCGGGGTGGTGATCAGGTCGGTGATCCCCTGCACGCCGGAGAGCAGCACCTGGTCCGCGGACTTGAAGGCGTCGAGCATGGACACGTTGCGGTCGGAGATCGACAGCAGCCGGTCGTTCGGGATCACGATGAGGGTGTCGACCTCGTCGCGCAGCGTCTCGATGCCGTTCTCCGCCTGGTTGGAGCGGCGCCGGCCCTCGAAGGTGAACGGGCGGGTGACCACGCCGATGGTCAGGGCCCCCAGGGAGCGGGCGATCCGGGCGACCACGGGGGCGCCGCCGGTGCCGGTGCCGCCGCCCTCGCCGGCGGTCACGAACACCATGTCGGCCCCCTTGAGGACCTCCTCGATCTCCTCGTGGTGGTCCTCCGCCGCCTGGCGCCCGACATCGGGGTTGGCGCCGGCGCCCAGGCCGCGGGTCAGCTCGCGCCCGACGTCGAGCTTGACGTCGGCGTCGCTCATCAGCAGGGCCTGGGCGTCCGTGTTGATCGCGATGAACTCGACGCCGCGCAGCCCCTCCTCGATCATCCGGTTGACGGCGTTGACGCCGCCGCCGCCGATTCCGACGACCTTGATGACGGCCAAGTAGTTCTGGGGGGTGGAGGAGTCCATGGGTACCTAACTCGAGATGGTTCGGGGCCGGGGTCGCGAGCCGTTGCTCAACCTTCGATCGAAGGTGGAACGTCAGGCCGTCAGCTGCTTCTCCTGGCGGTTGGATGTCGGGTCAAGACTAACAACCGAGGGGACCACCTGCACGACAAGCCATACCGCTTTCGACACTTTTCGCCAAAACCGCAGGCCACGCCGGTGTGCGGCCCAGGTCTCAAGCTCTGGTGGAGGCTGAGCCGCAGCACGCGGTGCTCAGCGCACGACGGGGCGCGTCGGGCTGGACACGTCGTAGGTCTCCACGCCGCTGCCGGCCCCGCGCGCCTCGACGAGCTCCCGGAGCACCTGCGCCTTCAGCTCGCTGTCCTCGGCGGTGCCCCACACGACGGTGCGGCCGTCGGAGAACGTCAGCTCCACGGAGGACAGGGACTCGGCCGAGGCCGTGCGCAGCTGGGCGAGGACGGACTCGGGCAGGGCGGCCAGCACGTCGGCGATGGCGTCGAACCGTTCGCCCTCCAGCACGTCGGGACCCCCGGTGACCACCGGCACGGCCGCCTCCTCGGCGGTGGCCGCGGTGGTGAGCCGCACGCCCTCCGAGTCCACGACCGCGAACTCGTCACCGTCCTGGACCGCGGCCACCGGCACCCGCTCGTGCAGCTCCACGATCAGGTGGTGCGGGGGCTCGAGCACGACCTCGATCGAGCGGACCTGCGGGACCGCCCCCACGCGCGCCCGGACCTCCTGCTTGGAGATCCGGGTCAGCGGGATCCCGCGGTAGCCCTCCAGGGTCTCCTCGACGCTGGCGGGGTCGGTCAGCTGGGCGCCGCGCACGGAGATGTCCCGCACCGCGAGGGCCGGGGAGAGGAACAGGACGCCGGCGAGCACGGCGAGGGCCACGAGCGCCCCCAGGGCGGCGCCGAGCCGCCGGCGCCGGCGCCGGGCCCCGGCCGAGGCGGGGAACGCGACGACGGTGGCCCCGCCCGCGCTGGAGCCGACCACGCCGGAGCCGACCGCGGTGGACCCGGCCGCGGGGGACCTGGTTTCAGGGGAACCGGCCGCAGGGGAACCCACGGCGGTGGAGCCGTGGTGGGCGGGCTCCGCCGGCACCCGGGAGGCGGTGAGCGTCCGGGACGGCGCGCGCTCCTGCCGGTGCCGTCGCCAGGCGCTGAACCGGCCGCCCGCCGCGGGGACCTCCACGAGCTCGTCCTCGTCGGAGACGGGCGAGACCTTGGTCCCGTCGTTCACGCGCACCCGTCCGCTCCGCCCCGCGCCCTCGGCGGGGACCGCGGACCAGGGCCCGGCGGCGGTGTCTCCGGTGGTGTCCCCGGGGCCACCGTCCCGGCCGCCTCCGGCGGAGGCACCCGGGTCGAGGGGGCCCGAGGTGGACGTGCCCTCGGCCGGCGTCTCCGGGGCGGCGGACTCCGGGGTCGCGGTCTCCGGGGCGGCGGGCTCCGGGGCCGGGGCACCGGTGCCGGCGTCCCGGGGGTCCTCCCCGAACCGGGGCTGGTGCGGTCGGCCGTGCCGGCTCATCAGCTCTCCCCGAGCCGGTCCACGAGCAGGGGGCCGAGCCGGGTGACGTCACCGGCCCCGACCGTGAGCACCAGGTCGCCGGGGCGGGCGGCGCGGGCGGCCTCGGCGACCGCCTGCGCGCCGTCGGGGACGTAGCGGACGTGGTCGGGGGCGCGGTCGGTGATGACCTCGCTGGTCAGCCCGGCGACCGGCTGCTCGCGCGCGGCGAAGACGTCGATGACCAGGCTCTCGTCCGCGAGGGCCAGGGCGTCGGCGAACTCCGCGGCGAACTCCCGGGTCCGGGAGAACAGGTGGGGCTGGAAGATGGCGATCACCCGGTGCCCGCCGGCGACCTCCCGGGCCGCGGTGAGGGCCGCGACGACCTCCGTGGGGTGGTGGGCGTAGTCGTCGAAGACCCGCACGCCGCGCCCCTCGCCCCGCAGGTCGAAGCGCCGGGCCGAGCCGTGGAAGCCGGCCAGCCCGCGCACCGCGTCCGCGGGCGGGACCCCGGCCTCGACGGCCACGCAGAAGGCGGCGGTGGCGTTGAGCACGTTGTGCCGCCCGGGCACCGCGAGCTCGAGCTGCTCCTCGCGGCGGTCGGCGCCCTCCCCCAGCACCAGGGTGCTGCGGGTGCGCAGTCCGTCGCTCCCGTGCGGGAGCACCCGGACGTCCGCGGTGGCGTCGGTGCCGTAGCTGACCACCCGCCCGCCCGCGGCCCGGTGCCGTTCGGCCAGGGCCCGCGAGCCGGGGTCGTCCTGGCAGGCCACGAGCAGCCCGTCCTCGGTCAAGGTCGCGGCGAAGTCGTCGAAGGCCTGGTAGAAGGCCGCGCGGGACGGGTAGAAGTCGAGGTGGTCCGGCTCGATGTTGGTGACCACCGCGATCCGGGGACCGTACGTGAGGAAGGAGCCGTCGGACTCGTCGGCCTCCGCCACGAACCACCGCCCGTCCCCGAGGGCGGCGTTGGCCCCCAGGTCGGCCACGTGCGCGCCGATCGCCCAGGACGGGTGCCGGCCGGCGGCGTGCAGCGCCAGGGCGGCCATCGCGCTCGTGGTGGTCTTGCCGTGGGTGCCCGCCACCGCCACGACGTCGCGGCCGTGCATGGTGGCGGCCAGGGCGTCGGAGCGGTGCACCACGCGCAGCCCGGCGGCCCGCGCCGCGGCGTACTCGGGGTCCTCCGGGGGGATGGCGGTGGAGACGACCACGGTCCGGGCCCCGGTGACGTGCTCGGCCCGCTGGCCCACGAACACCGTGGCGCCCAGGTCCTCGAGCTGGCGCAGCGCCGGGGAGTCCTGGCGGTCGGAGCCGCTGACCGGGACGCCGTGGGCGAGCATGAGCTTGGCGACGGCGGACATGCCGGCCCCGCCCATGCCGATGAAGTGCACCCGGCCCAGCCGGCCGGGGTCGAGCTGGTGCTCAGCGACCACGGGGGACCTCCTCGAGGATCAGCCGCGCCAGGACGGCGTCGGCGTCGCGCACGCCGTGCTCCCGGCTGGCGGCGGCCATGGCGGCGAGCCGGTCCGGCTCGGCCAGCAGCGGGTGGACGTGCTCGCGGTACCAGCCGGGGGTGAAGGCGTCGTCGGACACCAGCCGCGCCGCGCCCGCGGCCACGAGGGAGGCGGCGTTGAGCTCCTGCTCGCCGTTGCCCACGGGCAGCGGCACGAACACGGCCGGCAGCCCGACGGCCGCGACCTCGGAGACGGTCGCCGCCCCGGCGCGGGCCACGAGCAGGTCCGCGGCGGCGTAGACCCGCTCCATGCCGTCGACGTACTCGACCTGCACGTAGCCGGGGGCCTCCAGCAACGTGCCGTCGTCGCGGGTGACCTGCTTGCCGCGACCGGTGACGTGCAGCAGCTGGTGGCCGTGGGCGGCGACCTCCCCGGCCACCGCGGCCACGGTCCGGTTCATGTTCAGGGCTCCGGAGGAGCCGCCGGTGACCACGACGGTGGGCAGCTCGGGGTCGAGCCCGAAGGACCGGCGGGCCTCGGCGCGCCGGCCCGCCCGGTCCAGGCCGGCGATCTCCCGGCGCATGGGCATGCCCACGGTGACCGCCCCGCGCAGGGGCGTGCCGGGGAACGCGGTGGCCACGGTCCGGGCCCAGCGCGCGCCCACCCGGTTGGCGAGGCCGGGGCGGGCGTTCGCCTCGTGCACCACGACGGGCAGCCCGCGCCGGGCGGCGGCCAGGTAGACCGGGGTGCAGACGTACCCGCCGACGCCGACCACCACGTCGGGGCGCACCCGGTCCAGGATCTCCCCCGCCTGCCGCACGGCGGCGAGCAGCCGGCCGGGCAGCCGGGCGAGGTCCACGGAGATCCGCCGGGGCAGCGGCACCCGGTCGACGAGCTCGAGCGCCAGCCCGGCCTGCGGCACGAGCCGCGTCTCCATCCCGGAGGCGGTGCCCACCGCCGTGAGCCGGGCTCCCGGCGCCTGCTCGCGCAGGGCGGCGGCGACGGCCAGCAGGGGGCTCACGTGCCCGGCGGTGCCGCCGCCGGCGAGCAGGACCGACGGGGCGGCGCCCTCGGTGGTCGGTTCGGACGGTGTCATGCGCGATCCTCGTTCGGGGTGCGGGGGCGGGGGGTGCGGGAGGGGACCGGGATCCGCCGCGGCAGGCGGGTGAAGGACATCACCACGCCGACGGCGGCCAGGCTCATCAGCAACGAGGACCCACCGTAGCTGATGAACGGCAGGGGGACGCCGATCACCGGGAGCACCCCGGTGACCATGCCGATGTTGATGAACGCCTGTCCCACCAGCCACGTCACCACGCACGCCGTGGCGATCCGCACGAACCGGCTGCGCGCGCGCAGGATGATCCGCGCCATCGCCAGGGTCATGACCGCGAACAGGGCGAGGATCAGCACCGTGCCCAGCAGCCCCAGCTCCTCGCCGATGATGGAGAAGATGTAGTCGTTGTGCGCCTCGGGCACGTAGTTGTACTTGAGCCGCGACTGCCCCAGGCCCACGCCCCACCAGCCGCCCGAGGCCAGGGCGTTGAGCCCCTGGTCGGCCTGGTAGCAGGCGTCGGTGGCGCCGCACTCGCCGAACAGCCAGCCGGTGATGCGGTCCACCCGGTGGGGCGCCGCGGCGATCGCGACCGCCCCCAGCGTGACCGCCCCGGCGGCGGCGACGGCGAACAGCCGCAGCGGCGCCCCGGCGAAGAACAGCGCGGCGGCGTAGATGAGGGCGAAGACCAGGGCGGTGCCGACGTCGTCGCCGAGCACGACCATCAGGGCGGGGACCCCGATGCCCAGCGCCGAGGGCCACAGGGCCTGACGCCAGTCGCGCACGGCGTCACCCTGCCGGGCGAGGACCATCGCCAGCCACACGGACACGGCGAGCTTCGCGGCCTCGGAGGGCTGGAAGGACTGCCCGCCGACCACGATCCAGTTCCGGTTGCCGTTGATCTCCTGCCCCAGCGGGGTGAACACGAGCAGCAGGAGCAGCACGGCCAGCACCAGCAGGCCCGTGGCGCCGCGCCGGTACCAGGACGTGGGCACGAAGGAGAGCCCGAACATCAGCACGACGCCCAGGCCCGCGTACGTGGCCTGCTTCATGAAGTACGAGTAGGCGGACTCCTGGGCGGAGATGGACTCCACCGCGGAGGCGGAGAGCACCATCATGATGCCGATCCCGGTGAGCAGCAGCACGGACCCGGCCAGCGCGTAGTAGGAGTGCACGAGCGGGCCGTCCACGAGCGTGCGCCAGAAGCGCCGCAGCCCGCCCCGGGACCGGGTCACGCTCTCCGCGGCGCCGGGGCGGTCCTGGAGCTGCGTCACGACAGCCGCTCCACGAGCTCGGCGACCTCGCGGATGAACGCGTCGCCCCGGTGGGCGTAGGAGGTGAACTGGTCCATCGACGCGGACGCCGGGGCCATCAGGACGGTGTCCCCCCGCTGCGCCGCCCCGTGGGCCAGGCGCACCGCCGCGGCCATCACGGCGTCCCCGTCCGTGGCGCCGTCCGCCCCGGCCGGCAGGACGGGGACGCCGGGGGCGTGCTCGGCGAGGGCCGCCAGCAGCCCGTCGTTGTCGGTGCCGATGATCACCACCGAGCGCAGCCGGTCCGCGTGCCGGGCCACGAGCCGGTCGTAGGACACGCCCTTGGAGAGCCCGCCGGCGATCCACACCACCGAGCCGAAGGCCGACAGGGCGGCGTCCGCGGCGTGCGGGTTGGTGGCCTTGGAGTCGTTGACCCACACGACCCCGTGCGTGGTGGCCACGGCCTGGATCCGGTGGTCGCCGGGCTCCCAGGCGCGCAGCCCGTCCCGCACGGCCTCCGGGGGCGCGCCGGCGGCGCGGGCCAGCGCCGCGGCGGCCAGGGCGTTGGCGACCCCGTGCGGGGTCGGGAGGGGTCCGGTGTCCGCCACGGAGGCGAGCTCGAGGGCGGAGCCGCGCCGGTCCTCGAGGAACGCCCGGTCCACCAGCAGGTCCTCGACCACGCCGAGCATGCTCACGTCGGGGGTCTCCAGGGTGAAGCCCACGGCCCGGCAGCCCTCCACCACGTCGGCCTCCTCGACCATCCGCACCGTCTCGGGCTGCTGGGCGTTGTAGACGCAGGCCACCCGGGTGTGCTCGTAGATCCGCGACTTGTCCGCGACGTAGTTGGCGTAGCCGCCGTGCCAGTCCACGTGGTCCTCGGCGACGTTGAGCACCGCCGAGGCCAGCGGGGACACGGAGTGCGCCCAGTGCAGCTGGAAGCTGGAGAGCTCCACCACGAGCACGTCGTGCTCCACCGGCTCGCGCAGCGCGTCGAGGATCGGGGTGCCCACGTTGCCGACCGCGGCCACGGTGAGCCCGGCGGCCCGCAGCATCGCCTCCGTCATCCCCACCGTGGTGGTCTTGCCGTTGGTGCCGGTGACGCACACCCACTCGGCGGTCCGGCGCCCGGCGCGCTCCCGGACCCGCCAGGCGAGCTCGACGTCGCCCCAGATCTGGATCCGCTCGGCGGCCGCGGCGGCCAGCAGCGGGGAGTCGGGCCGCAGCCCGGGAGAGGTGACCACCAGCTCGGGGCGCTGCCCGTCGACGTCGGGCACGGAGGACTGGTGCTCCTCCCCCAGCAGGACGTCGGCGGTGCCCACGATCCGCAGGGTGTCGGCCTTGCCGCGGTTCGCGGGGGTGTCCGCCCCGTCGACGACGACGACGCGGGCGCCCAGCTCGATCAGGGTGTCGGCGGCGGCGAAGCCGGACACGCCGATCCCGGCCACGACCACGCGCAGCCCGGCCCAGTCCGCGTCCCAGGCGGTGAGCCCGGCCAGCCGCGGGCGGTCCAGGACGGGGTTGTCGTTGCTCGCGTGGATCATTGGATCATTCCTCCGTGGGAGAGCAGCCAGTCGCCGTAGAAGACGCCGAGCGCGGCCGCGACGAACAGCCCGGCGATGATCCAGAAGCGGACCACGATGGTCACCTCGTTCCAGCCCTTGAGCTCGAAGTGGTGCTGCAGGGGCGCCATCTTGAAGATGCGCTTGCCGCCGGAGAGCTTGAAGTAGCCGACCTGCAGGATCACGGAGACCGTGATCACCACGAACAGCCCGGCGATCAGCACGAGCAGCAGCTCGGTGCGGGTCAGCACGGCGAAGGCGGCCAGCGCCCCGCCGAGACCGAGGGATCCGGTGTCGCCCATGAAGATCTTCGCCGGGGAGGTGTTCCACCACAGGAAGCCCACGAGGGCGCCCACCAGCGCGGACGCGGTCAGGGCGAGGTCGGCGGCGTCGCGCACCTCGTAGCACACGCCCTCGGCCACCGTCCCGCACAGATGGGTGTTCTGCCACATGGCGATCAGCATGTAGCCGCTGAACACCAGGATCGACGCCCCGGTGGCGAGCCCGTCCAGTCCGTCGGTGAGGTTCACGGCGTTGGTGGTGGCCGTGGCGATGAGGTTGACCCAGACCACGAAGAGCAGCGCCCCGAGCACGGAGCCCGCGAAGGCGAGGTCCAGGGCGGTGTCCCGGGTGAAGGAGATCGCCGAGGACGCGGCGGTGGAGCCCTCCGGGTCGGGCACGAGCAGCACGAGCAGGGCGAACGCCGTGCCGATCAGCCCCTGCAGCACGATCTTGCCCAGGGGGCTCAGGCCCAGGTTCTGCTTCTTGGCGATCTTCTTGTAGTCGTCGATGAACCCGACCAGGCCCATGCCGAGCATGAGCAGCAGCGCGGAGAGCCCGGAGAGGGTCATCCCGCCGTAGGCGGGCCACAGCAGCCCGGAGGCCAGGTGGGTGAGGCCGTAGGCCAGCACCACGGAGCCGAGGATCGCGACGCCGCCCATCGTGGGCGTTCCGCGCTTGGTGTGGTGGCTGGTCGGCCCGTCGTCGCGGATGAACTGGCCGTAGCCGCGGCGGGCGAGGAACTTGATGAAGGCCGGGGTCCCGAACAGGGACAGCACGAGGGCGAGCCCGGCGGCCATGAGGATCTGGATCATGCCCGCTCGTCCCCCTCGGCGGCGGCGCCCGGGGTGACCGGCCGTCCGCTCGCGTCGAGGGAGGCGTTGACGAAGGGCCCTGCCGAGCGCCAGTGGTCGCCGCGTGCGGGGGCGTCGTTGCCGGGCGCGGGCCCGTCGGCGCCGGCGGAGGCGGTGGCCGCGACCCGGTCGCCCAGCACCCCGAGACCGGAGGCGTTGGACGCCTTGAACAGCACGATGTCGCCCGGGGCCAGTTCCCGGCGCAGGATCTCCTCGGCCTCCTCGGCCGTGGCCACCCACGTGGCCTCGTTGCCCCAGGAGCCCTCCAGCTGGGCGGCGTCGTAGACGGGGCGGGCGAGCTCGCCGACCGCGACCAGCTTGGAGATGTTGAGCCGCACGACCATGCGGCCCAGGGCGTCGTGCTCCTCGACGGTGCTGTCCCCGAGCTCGAGCATGCCGCCCAGCACCGCCCACGTGCGGCGGGGGGCGGAGCCGCCGGTCCCGCGGCCCAGCTGGGCCAGGGTCTGCAGCGCCGCGCGCATCGACTGCGGGTTGGCGTTGTAGGCGTCGTTGACCACGGTCACCCCGTCGGCCCGCTCGGTGCGCTCCATCCGCCACCGGCTCGCGGGGCCCTGGGCGTTGAGCGAGGCGGCGATCCGCTCCGGGGCCACCCCGGCCACGAAGGCCGCGGAGGCGGCCGCGAGGAGGTTGCTCACGTGGTGCTCCCCGATGAGCCGGGAGACGATCCGGTGCGCGGAGCCGTCGGGGAAGTGCAGCAGGAACTCGGGGCTGCCCCCGGGCCCGAGCCGCACCTCGGAGGCGTGGACCCGGGCGGCCGGGACGTCCGGCAGGGCGTTGGCCGGGGACTCCCCGAAGAACAGCACGGGGGCGACGGTGCGCCGGTGCATCTGCCGCACCAGGGCGTCGTCGTCGTTGAGGACGGCCACCCCGTCGGCGCGCAGGGACTCCACCATCTCGCCCTTGGCCCGGGCGATGTTGGCGACGCCGCCGAACTCCCCGGCGTGGGCCGAGCCCACGCACAGCACCACCCCGACGTCGGGGCGGACCATGCGGCACAGGTAGTCGATGTTGCCGATCCGGGTGGCGCCCATCTCGACCACGAGGTAGCGCGTCTCGGAGGTGCACTCGAAGACCGTCAGGGGCACCCCGACCTCGCCGTTGTACGAGCCGCGGGGGGCCACCGTGGGGCCCTCGGCGGAGAGGATGCCGCGGAGCAGGTCCTTGGTGGTCGTCTTGCCCACGGACCCGGTCACCGCGACGACCGTGACCTCGTGGTCGGCGCGCAGCTGGGCCACGACCCAGGCGGCCAGCCGGCCCATCGCCTCGACCACGTCGGGGACGAGGACGCCCGGGTAGGCCGCGCCGGCGGCGTCGGTCACCTCCCGTTCCACCAGGGCCAGCACCGCCCCGGCGGCGAAGGCCGCGCCCACGAACTCGTGGCCGTCGGTGACCTCGCCCGGCTTCGCCACGAACAGCGTCCCGGGGCGTGCCTCGCGGGAGTCGGTCGTGACGTGCCCGACGACGACCTCCCGCGCGGCGGCGTCGCCGACGGCGCGCCCGCCGGTGATCTGCGCGATCTGTGCTGCGGTCAGTTCGATCATCGGTCCTCCCTACGGCCCTGCTGCGCGTCCGCCAGTGCGGCCCGCAGCTCTTCCCTGTCGTCGAGCGGGTGGTCCACGCCCCGGATCTCCTGGACCGTCTCGTGCCCGCGGCCGGCCACGAGCACGGAGTCGCCCGGTCCCGCCATGGCCACCGCGGCCCGGATGGCCACGGCCCGCGGTGCGAGCACGAGCACCTCCTGGGCGCGCGCGCCGGCGGCCGCCCGCGCCCCGGCGGCGACCTCCTCGCGGATCCCGGCCGGCTCCTCGTCGTGGGGGTCGTCGTCGGTGACGATCACCACGTCGGCGTGCCGGGCGGCGATCGCGCCCATGACGGGGCGCTTGGTCCGGTCCCGCTCCCCGGTGGCGCCGAAGACGACGATCACGCGGCCCTGTCCGTCGGGGGGCTCCACGGCGGCGAGCGCCCGGCGGAGGGCGTCGGGGTTGTGCGCGAAGTCGACGACGGCGGTCGGCTCGGTGCCGATCAGCTGCATGCGCCCGGGCACGTCCGTGGTGAGCGGGTCGTCCTCGTCGAGCACGCGCTGCAGCTGCCCGGCGTCGACCCCGGAGGCCAGCACCATCACCACGGCGAGCGCGGCGTTGGCGACGTTGAAGTCCCCCGGCAGGCCGGTGGACACGCGCAGCGAGCGGCCGTCCCGGTGCACCAGGGTGAAGGAGTGGCCGATGCCGCGGCGGGTCAGGGCGGTGAGGGTCCAGTCGGCGCCGTGCCGGTCCGGCCCGGCGTCCCGGTCCTCGGCCACGTCGCCGCGCAGGGCGATCGTGTCCACCAGGTCCGCGCCGAGCTGCGCCCGGGCGTGGGCGGCCATGCGGGCGCCCCAGACGTCGTCCTCGTCCTGGAGGACCACCACGGCGCGGCCGGTCCGCCCGGGCGTGAACAGGCGGGCCTTCACGGAGAAGTACTCCTCCATGGACCCGTGGAGGTCCAGGTGGTCCTGGGTGAGGTTGGTGAACCCGGCGACGTCGAAGCGGACCCCGTCGACCCGGTGGAACTCCAGGGCGTGGGAGGAGACCTCCATGGACGCCGCGGTGATGCCGCGCTCGCGCATGAGGGCGAGCAGGGCGTGCACGTGGGGGGCCTCGGGGGTGGTCAGCCGGGAGGGGATGGCCTGCTCCCCGGCGAGGATCTCGATGGTGCCGATCAGCCCGGTGGTGCGGCCGAGCGCGCGCAGCAGCGAGTTGGTGAAGTAGGTCGTGGTCGTCTTGCCGTTCGTGCCGGTCACCGCGAGGAGCACCGGGGCGGTGCCGTCCTCGGGCCGGGAGCCGTAGACGCGGGCCGCGATCGTCCCGACCGACCGGCGGGGGTCCGGGGCCACGACGACGGGCAGGTCCACGCCGGTGCGCTCGAGCAGGTCGGCGCCCTCCGCGTCGGTGAGCACCGCGGCCGCACCCGACCGCTCGGCCTGTGCCGCGAACTGCGCGCCGTGCGCCCGGGCCCCGGGCAGCGCCGCGTAGAGGTCCCCCGGGCGCAGCTGCCGGGAGTCCAGGGAGATGCCGGTGACGTCCACGGTGCGGGCGGGGGCCGCCGCCCCGGCCAGCCGGGCCGCCTCCGTGAGGCTCAGCGGGCGGGGCCTGGCGGGGCGCATCGTCTGCGCGTCGTGTCCCTGCTGGGCTGTCGCGTCCATCAACGTCCTTCGTGGTCTGGAGGGCGGGTGGGTGGTCCGCCAGGTGCTGGGGGGAAGGTGCCCAGGGGGTCTCCGGGCACAGCGATACGGAAGTCTAGTCGCCCTCGTCGGCCCGCCGGGACGGGCTCGTCCCGGCGGAGCCCTGATCCGCGGTGGTCCCGGCCGCGCCCGCCTCCCGGTCCGTGGTGTCCTCCGCGGCGCTGTCCGTGGCGCCCTCCGCGGCGCTGTCCGTGGCGCCCTCCGCGGCGCCCTCCCCGGCGTCGTCCGCGGTGCCCGTGGTGTCCTCCGTCCCCACGACGTCCGGGGCGGCGTCCTCCGGGGCGGTCTTCTCCGGCTCGTCCGTGCGCAGGGGGATCTCCACCGGGTCCTCGGTCGAGGGCGGGACGTCGTAGTGGCGCAGCACCTGGCCCATGATCTTGCTGAAGGTGCCGGTCGTGCCGATGCTGCGGACGTCGCCCTGGGGTCGCTGGAGGGTCACGGCCACGAGGTACTGGGGGTCCTCGATGGGCGCCACGCCCACGAAGGAGGTGGTGTAGCCGTCGTAGCCGCCCTGCGCGCCGGGGGCCTCGGCGGTGCCGGTCTTCCCGCCCACGCGGTAGCCCTCCACGGCGGCCTCCTTGGCGCCGCCCTCCGTGACGGTGACCTCCATCATGTCCAGGATCTGCTCCGACGTCTCCTCGGAGACGATCCGCTCACCCTCGGGGCGCTCGACCGGGGTGCGGGTGCCGTCGGGCTCGATGACGGCCTCGACGACGCGCGGCTCCACTTGGACCCCGCCGTTGGCGATCGCCTGGAAGACGGTGGCGGTGCGCAAGGGCGTCTGGGACACGCCCTGGCCGAAGAGCACGGTGTACTGCTGGCGCTTGTCCCACTGGTCGGCCGCGGCCAGGATGCCCGGGGACTCCCCCGGCAGCTCGATCCCCGTGGTCTCGCCCACCCCGAAGCGCTGCATCCAGTCGTGGCGCTGCTCGCGGGAGAGCTGGCTGCCGACCATCACGGTGCCCGTGTTCATCGAGTCGGCGATGATCCCGGCGAAGGTGCGGTCCTGCTCGCCGTGGTCGAAGGAGTCGGTGATCTTCTCCCCGTCGATCTCCAGGAACGGCGGCACCGTGATCTCCGTCCAGGGCGTGGCCAGGCCCTCCTCCACGGCGGCCGCGGCGGTGAGGATCTTCTGGGTGGAGCCCGGCTCCACGGCCTGGGTCACGGCCCGCGCCCCGAGGTCCTCGGCGTCCGCCGAGCCGATGTCGTTGGGGTCCACGGTCGAGGAGTCCGCCAGCGCCAGGACCGCGCCGTCCTCGATGCGCATCACCACGGCGGTGCCCCAGTCGGCGTCGAGCTCCTGGGCGCGCTCGGTGACCGACTGCTGGGCGATGAACTGGACGTCGCTGTCGATGGACAGCTGCACCGAGGACCCGTCCACCACGGGGCTCTCCTCGGTGGGGGCCACCGGGATCCGCACCCCGTCGGCGCTGATCTCGAAGGTGCGGCTGCCGTCCGTGCCGCGCAGCAGCTCGTCCTGGGTCTGCTCGATCCCGCCGAGGGCCTCGTCGTCGCCGCCCATGAAGCCCACCACGCTGCCGGCCACGGGCCCGTTGGGGTAGATCCGGTCCGAGGACGGCTGGCCGTAGACGTAGGGCAGGTCGAGCTCGCGCACGGTGTTCCACTGCTCGGGCGTGACCCCGCGGGCCACGTACTCGAACGGCTTGTCGCCGTCGAGGGCGTCCTTGACCTCCGCGTCCTCGAGCTCGAGGGCGTCGGCGAGCTGGTACACCGCCTGCGTGGGCGTGACGGTCTCGGTGGTCCCGTCCGCCTTCAGCCGCTCGAACTCCCGGACCTTCGTCTGGTCGACCGTCACGTCGTAGCGCTGCAGCGTCCGGGCGAGCACGTTGCCCTCGGTGTCGCGGATCTCCCCGCGCCGGGCCGGGACCACCTCGGTGCGGGAGCGGTCCGTGGCGGCGGCCTCGGCCCGGCCGGAGACGTCGAAGCCCTGCACCCACACGAGGCGCAGCCCCAGCACCACGAGCAGGGCGAGCACGAGGACCACGCCGACGTGGCTGCGGCCGATGCCGGGTGCGCCGGGGGTGCCGTCGGTGGGCGTCGAGCGTGCGCGTGCCACGTGAATGCCTCGTTCCTGGTCTCGGCTGGGGGTCTCCGGTGAGCTGCTGGGTGCGGGGGCGGTGTCGGCGCCCCCGGTCACTCCCCGGGGGCGCGCTGCTGCGGGGCCGGCAGGCTTCCGCCGCCGAGCCCGGCGTCCGGCGCAGCGTCCTCGCGGGCCCGCCGTTCGGCGTCCTCCCGCTGCTGCTCCGCCTTCTCCCGCTCGCGGTCCTCCGCGCGCTGGGCGGCGCGGTCCGCCGCCTCCGAGCCGGTCTGCTGCGCGTGGTCGACCAGGATCTCGTGGTTCTCCTGCGGCTGCGCCGGCAGGGGGTCGCCCTCGACGGACCCGGTCGTGAGGTCCACCGTGCCCGAGCCCTGCGCGGGGACCATGCCGAGGTCCGAGGCCATCACGGCGAGGTTCTGCGGGGCGTCGTAGAACTCGAGGTCCTGGGTGAGGGCCTCGTTCTGCTGGCTCAGCGCCTGCTCCTGGGCGCGCAGCTCCACCAGCCGGTACTGGCCCCCGGAGATCTGGATGTTCAGGACGAGGATGGAGGCCAGCGCGACCACGAGCGCGAGCAGGCTCAGCGCCACCGTGGAGACCCGTCCCCGCCGGGCCCGGCCGGGCACCACGGACAGGGGTGCCCGGGTGGACCCGACGGTCTCCGGGGCGGGCGGTGCCGGGGTCTCGAGCTGACGTGCGGAGCTGCCGTCCACCGGCGGGCGCTGGCCGCGCCGGGCGGCCCACGCGCCGATGCCGGTGCGCGGAGGGGCCGGGCGGGCCGGTCGTCGCTGGAGTCCGGTGCCGCTCATGCGTTGTACCTCTGCGCGTTCTGTGGGGAGTGCGGTGGGTTCTGCCGGATCCGCTCGGCCGCCCGCAGGCGTGCCGAGGCGGCCCGGGGGTTCTCCTCGATCTCCCGGGGCGTGGGGGTCTCGGTGCCCCGGGTGAGGATCCGCAGCGTGGGCTTGTGCTCGTCGAGCTCCACGGGGAAGCCCTTGGGCGCGGTGGAGGTCGCACCGCGGGCGAAGGCCTGCTTGACGATCCGGTCCTCCAGGGAGTGGTAGCTCATCGCCACGACCCGCCCGCCCACGGGCACGGCGTCCAGGGCGGCGGGGACGGCCCGGCGCAGGACGTCGAGCTCTTCGTTGACCTCGATCCGCAGCGCCTGGAAGGTCTGCTTGGCCGGGTGGCCCTTGCGGTGCTGAGCGCCCTGGGGCACGGCTGCGCGGACGACCTCGACGAGCTCGCCCGTGGTCCGCAGCGGGGCCTGCGCCCGGCGCTCCACGACGGCCCGGGCGATCCGGGACGCGAAGCGCTCCTCGCCCCAGTCGCGCAGGATCCGGCGCAGGTCGGCCTCGCTGTAGTCGTTGAGCACGTCCTGGGCCGTCACGGGCGCGGTGGAGTCCATCCGCATGTCGAGCGGGGCGTCGTAGGAGTAGGCGAAGCCGCGCTCGCGCTCGTCGAGCTGGAGGGACGAGACCCCGAGGTCGAACAGGACCGCGTCCGCGGTGTCGAAGCCGTGCTGGGCGAGGGCCTCGGGGATGCGGTCGTAGGTGGTGTGCACCGGGTGGAACCGGTCGGCGAACGGGGCCAGCCGCGCCCCGGCGAGGGCGTGCGCCTGCGGGTCTCGGTCGATGGCCACGAGCTGCAGCCGGGGGAAGCGCCGCAGCAGCGCCTCGGAGTGACCGCCCATGCCCATCGTCGCGTCCACCGCCACGGCACCGTCCTCGGCGAGCGCGGGGGCCATCAGGTCCAGGCAGCGCTCGAGCAGCACGGGGACGTGGAGCTGCTCGGCTGGGCGTTGCGCCATGGGCCCTCTCTTCGGCGGTCGGTCGGTCTGGGATGGCCGGCGCCGGGTCGACGCCGTGGTGGGGCCGCGGGCGTTCCAGGATCAGAACCCCATCCGCTGGCCGTCCCTCGAATCCGGCCTGGCTCAGGGGAAGGTGAGTCAGGACGGTGACGGCTGTGCGGCTGGAGATCTCATCCGGGAGGCGGTGCCGCGCCCCGCGGGTGATGGTCGGCGACCCTGTGCTCAGAAGAGCCCGGGTACCACTTCCTCCTCGGTCTCGGAGAAGACGGCCTCCTTCTCGTTCAGGTACTCCTTCCACGCCTGGGCGTCCCAGATCTCCGCCCGGGTGCCCGCGCCGATCACTGCGAGCTCCCGGTCCAGACCGGCGTACTCCCGCAGCGGCGGCGGAATGGTGACGCGGCCCTGCTTGTCCGGGACCTCGTCCGAGGCGCCCGAGAGAAAGACCCTGATGTAGTCCCGGGCCTGCCTCGAGGACAGCGGCGCCGCCCTCAGCTGCTCGTGGACCCGCTCGAACTCGCGGACGCTGAAGACGTACAGGCACCGTTCCTGACCTCGTGTCAGGACCAGGCCCTCCGCCAGCTCCTCCCGGTATTTCGCCGGCAGGATCAGACGGCCCTTCTCGTCGAGACGGGGTGAGTACGTTCCGAGAAACATGCTCACCGCCTCTCCAGCCCGAGAGTTCTCCCAGATCCATCTCTTCGCCCCACTTTACTCCACTTCACTCCCCGGTCAACGAAACCGGGGTCCGCCCGGCCCGGCGTGGCGTGGCGGGCGGCGCGCCCGCCCGGCATCGCCCCAGGTGGGGCCCGGCGGTGCCGGAGCGGGGGCCCGGGGAGGCCGGCGGGGAGGAGAGTGGAGGGGCCGGCGGCGGCAGCGGCCCCCGGCACGAAGAAGCTCCCCGGCGGGACGCCGGGGAGCTGTTCGGGGACGGTGGGGGCGCCCTGCGGGCGCCGAGGTGGTGGATGGTGGAGGGGCCGGCCGCGCGGCGGTGCGCGGGGCCCCGGGCTAGGGCTGGCCCCCGGAGTTGCGCTGGTCCCAGCGCTGCTCGAGGTTCTGCAGGAAGGGCGAGGACCGGCGCGGGGAACCGCCCTTGCCGCCGGCGGCCTCGGAGCGGGGCTTGCCGGAGCGCAACGTGGCGACATAGACGCCGGCGCCCATGACGACGAAGCCCAGCACCCCCAGCAGGACGGTCTTGAGGACGACTCCACCGAGCAGGACGAGCAGGCCGACGACGGCGATGACGATCCCGAGGACGATGTTGCGGGTGGACGCGCCCCGGACGGCACGGGAGCCCATGCTCGTCACGAACCGCGGATCGTCCGCGTGGAGCTGCTTCTCGAGCTGGGCCAGGAGCTGTTGCTCGTGCTCGGACAGTGGCACGGTATGCCTCCTCATCCTTCGGGTGCGGAAATCCCCGGCTGTTCCGGCGCCGCCTGGTACCAGGATAGACCGTCGGCTGTGGATTGTGCACCGCGCGCGCGGCTGTCAACAGCCTTGGAATTGCCTTGCCGCTCGCGCGGCGCGGCGGGCAGCAGGCGGGCCGGACCGAGCCGGTCCGCCCCGAACCGGGCGTGCACCCGGTCCATGGCCTCCTCCGCGGCGCCCCACTCCTCCTCGCGGCCGTCGAGGCTCAGCTGCAGGGCGTCCGTGGACTGTTCCAGGGCCTCGGCGCGGATGCCGATGAGGCGCACCGCCTGCGGGCGCTCGCCCAGCTCCTCGAGCAGGCCGGCGCCGTGCTGGAGGAGGTCGTGGGCGGAGGTGAACGGCTGGGAGAGGGTCCGCGAGCGCGTGAGGGTGGTGAAGTCGGCGTAGCGCAGCTTGAGCCCCACCCGGCGGGCGCGCAGCCCATGGCGGCGCAGCCGCGAGGCGGTCCGGTGGCTGAGCCGGAGCAGGACCTCGTGCAGCACCCGGTCGTCGGAGACGTCCTGCGGGAACGTCTCCTCCGCGCCCACGCTCTTCTCCTCCCGCACCGGCACCACCGGGCGCGGGTCCCGGCCGTTGGCCAGTTCGTGCAGGTGGTGCCCCGCGGCCCGGCCGACCACCCGGGTGAGCTGGGGCAGCGGCGCGGCCGCGAGGTCGCCGACGTGCCGCAGGCCGGCACCGACCAGGGCCTCCGCCGTGCGCCCGCCGACTCCCCACAGGGCCGTGACCGGCAGCTCCGCGAGGAACGCGACCGTGTCCTCGGGCTGCACCAGCAGCAGGCCGTCGGGCTTGGAGCGGGTGGAGGCGATCTTGGCCACGGTCTTGTTGACCCCGATGCCCACGGAGGCCGTGAGCCCCAGCTCCTCCTGCACCCGGGCGCGCAGCGTCCGGGCGATGCCCACCGGCGGGCCGAGACGCCGGACGGCGCCGGCGACGTCCAGGAAGGCCTCGTCCACGCTGATCTGCTCCACCCGGTCGGTGATCTCCCAGAACATGGCCATGACCCGCCGCGAGTAGGCCTCGTAGGCGCTGCGGTGCGGCTCGAGGAGCACGGCGCCGGGGCACATGGCGCGGGCGCGCGCCAGCGGCATGCCCGAGCGCACCCCGAAGGCCCGTGCCTCGTAGGAGGCCGAGAGGACGACGGAACGGTGGCCCGAGCCGGCCACGATGACGGGCCGGCCGCGCAGTCCGGGGGCGGCGAGCAGCTCCACGCCGACGTAGAACATGTCCATGTCGACGTGCATGACGGCACACGCCCGCCAGCGGGCCAGCCGGTCCTTCGGCGTCTCGGTCACCGCGCCCTCCTCCTGCGTCCGGCACAGCATAGTTCCCGGCCCGGACAGCCGAGCCGCTTCGCTAGGCTGGGCGGAGACCGCGGACGGCCGCCCGGCCCGTCCTCCGCCGCCCGAGACCGAGGTCGATCCGCCCATGACGTCACCGTCCCTGCCGCACTCCTCCCACGCGCGTGCCGACACCGTGCCGCGCGAGGCGCCCGAGGACGCCTTCCGCGCCGAGGACGGTCGTTTCGTCGACCGGCTGCACGCCGAGCTGGAGCGCTTCTTCGAGGGCCAGCGGGACGTCCTCGGTGCCATCTCGGCGGACACCCTGCCGCTGCTGGAGGCCGTCGCCGGGCTCTCCTCCGGGGGCAAGCGGCTGCGCGCGCGGCTGTGCTACTGGGGCTGGCGGGCGGCGGGCGGCGACCCGGAGGACCCCGCGGTGGTCCGGGCCGGGGCGGCCCTCGAGCTCTTCCAGTCCGCCGCCCTGATCCACGACGACGTCATCGACCGCTCCGACACGCGCCGCGGCGCGCCCAGCGTCCACCGCCGCTTCGAGGCCCTGCACGCCGAGCACGGCTGGTCACTGGACGGGCCCGCGTTCGGGGTGGCGGCCGCGATCCTCTCCGGGGACCTGTGCCTGTCCTGGAGCGAGCAGCTGTTCGCCGGCGCGGCCGCGCCGGGGGCGGCGCGGGCCCGGGCAGTGTTCGACCTCATGCGCTCGGAGGTGATGGTCGGCCAGTACCTGGACGTGCAGGGGGAGGTCGCCGGGGCGGGTCAGGACCGGGCCGGCGCGGTGCAGCGGGCGCTGGACGTGATCCGCTACAAGTCGGCCAAGTACTCGGTGGAGCACCCCGTGGTCCTGGGGGCCGCCCTGGCCGGCGCGCCGAAGGCCGTGCTCGAGCGCTGCTCGGCGTTCGCGCTGCCCCTGGGCGAGGCGTTCCAGCTGCGCGACGACGTCCTGGGCGTGTTCGGCGACCCGGCCACCACGGGCAAGCCCGCCGGGGACGACCTGCGCGAGGGCAAGCGCACGGTGCTGGTGGGCTACGTGCGCCGGCTCGGCGACGAGGCGCAGATCGCCCGGCTGGAGGCCGCCCTGGGCCAGGCCGACCTGGGCGAGCGCGACGTGGCGGAGCTCCGCGCGGTCATCACCGGCTGCGGCGCCCTGCGCGCCACGGAGGAGCTCATCGACGCGCTCACCGCGGAGGCCTTCGCGGCGCTGGACCGGCTCGACGCCGACCCGGTGCCCCTGGCCGCGCTGCGCGGGCTCGCCGCGGCGGCGGTGCGCCGCTCGTCCTGACGCGCCCGGGCCCCAGCGCGTCAGGACGCCGGGGCCCAGGGCCGGGTCACCAGGCCAGGGCCTGGGCGCGGCGGCGGATCTCGGTCTTGCGGCCGTCGCGCAGCGCGTCCACGGGCCGGCCGGGCAGGGACTCGTCCTCGGTGAACAACCAGGCGATCGCCTCGGCATCGGTGAACCCGGAGTCCCGGAGGACCGCCACGGTGCCCTTGAGGGAGTCGAGCACGGCGCCGTCCTGGAGGAACGCCGCCGGGATCCGTCGGATGTTGTCGTGCGGGTTGCGCACCGCGAGCAGCGTCCCGTCGTCGACGAGACCGTGGACGCGGGTGACCACGAGACCGAGCTGTTCGGCGACGTCGGGCAGGGGCAGCCAGTCCTGGACGAGACCGTCCAGGCGGTCGAACTCCTCGGTGCTGTTTCCGGATGTCTTCTTCACGTTCCCAGAGTGCCACGTCCGCCGGTGCCCGTGCCACGCGGGGCCCGCACGGTATGCTCGGACCCGCGGAGACCGCTGAGACCTCCGCCTCTTCCCCGATCAGCGTCAGAGAGCCACTTCATGCCGTTTCCCCCCGAGCGCGACACGACCGACCCGAACGACGCACCGCACCGCACCACCACCGCCCGCACCACCACCGCCCGCTCCGGCGACCCCGACGGGGACCGCGGGGCCCGGGAGGACCGCTCCCCCCGCTGGGCCCGCCGCGCGAGGACCGGCTCGGCGGTGACCGCCGTGGCCGCCATGGCCGCGCTCGGCGGGGGCACCGTGGCCCACGCCGCCCCGGCCCAGACCTCCCAGGTCGCTCCGGCGCCCCTGGTCCTGGGGAAGAAGGCGTCCGCGGCCCCCGAGCACACCGTCGCCCCCGGGGACTCCCTGTGGGCGGTCGCCCAGCGCCACGGCGTGGCCGTCGACGAGCTGATGCGCTGGAACGACCTCTCCGGAGCCGCCCTGCTCCTGCCCGGACAGACCCTCCGCCTGGCCGCCCCGGAGTCCGCGGCGCCCCGGCCCGCCGAGGACCCGGCACCCGCCGCGCCGCAGCCGCGCGCCGCGCCGGCGGCCACCGAGCACGCCGTGCGCTCCGGGGACACCCTGTGGAGCATCGCCCAGGCCCACGACGTGTCGGTCCAGCAGCTGCTGGACGACAACGACCTCACCGTCGGATCGCTGCTGCGCCCCGGTCAGAAGCTCACGGTCGCCGGCAGCGCCGCCGCCCGGCCCGCGGCCGTCCCGGAGCCCGCCCGGACCCCCGCGACGGAGCCCGAGCCGGAGCCCGAGCGCGCCGTCGGGGACACGTTCCTCGGCCGGAGCTACGAACGGGACGTGGTGAAGTCCGCGAACCGCCACCACGAGCAGCTGGCCTCCCGGCCGGCACCGTCCCGGGAGGAGATGCGGCGGATCGTCCACGACACCGCCGTGCAGATGGGCGTGGACCCCGCCCTCGCGCTCGCCCACGCCCACCAGGAGTCCGGGTTCGACCACCACGCGGTCTCCCCCGCCGACGCCGTGGGCACCATGCAGGTCATCCCGGACGCCGGCGAGTGGGCGTCGGGGCTCGTCGGCCGCGAGCTCGACCTGCTCGACCCGCAGGACAACGTCACCGCCGGGGTCGCGATCATCCGCCAGCTCGGCCGCAGCGCCCCCAGCACGGACGTGGCCATCGCCGCCTACTACCAGGGCCTGCACGGGGTGAAGAAGTACGGGATGTACGACGACACGAAGCAGTACGTCAAGAGCGTCAAGGCCCACCGCCGGTCGTTCGGCGCGTGAGCCGCGGCTCAGCCGCCGCACAGCGCCGCGCTCTAGACTGATCCCGTGCAGCACGCGCACCCCGACCGCCTGACCGGGTCCCTCCTGGAGGGCCGGTACGAGCTCGGACCCCGGATCGCCCGCGGGGGCACGGCCACCGTGTACCGCGCGGTGGACACGCGCCTCGAGCGCACCGTGGCCGTCAAGCTCATGCACCCGCACCTGGCCGAGGACCCGGCGGCCGCGGACCGGTTCGTGCGCGAGGCCCGGGCGGCCGCGCGGCTGTCCCACCCGCACGTCGTGTCCGTGCTGGACCAGGGCCACGCCGCGGACGGGGTGCCCTACCTCGTCATGGAGCACGTGGAGGGCTCCACGCTGCGGGACCTGCTGCGCCGGCGCGGCGCCCTGACCCCGCGCGAGGCGCTGGAGGTGATGGAGGCGGCCCTGGACGGGCTGGCCGCCGCCCACCGCGCCGGCCTGGTGCACCGCGACGTCAAGCCGGAGAACGTGCTGATCGCGGCCGGCGGCCGGGTCACCGTGGCGGACTTCGGGCTCACCCGGGCGGTCGACCAGCACACGGCCAGCGGCACCGTGCTGGGCACCGTGGGCTACGCCTCGCCCGAGCTCGTGACCGGTCAGCGGGTGGACACCCGCGCGGACGTCTACTCGGCCGGCATCGTGCTCTTCGAGCTGCTGTGCGGGCGCCGCCCGTTCGAGGGCACCCCGCTCGCCGTGGCCCGCGCCCACGCCGAGGGGAGGGTGCCGGACCTGCGCTCCGTCGACCCCGGTGTCCCGGGAGCGCTGGCACGGCTGGTGGCCCGGGCCACCGCCCGGGACCCGGAGGACCGCCCCGCGGACGCCCGGGAGATGCTCGAGCAGCTGCGCGCGGTGCGCGCGGTCCTGCACCCCGGCGAGCTCGACCGGACCCCCGCACCGCGGCCGCGGACCGGCGGCCCGGCCCCGCAGGCCACGGGCACCGACAGCGCCGGGACCGGGACGCCCGCCCCCCGCAGCGCCCGCACCGAGGTGCTCGACCGGCACCCGGACGCCGGCGGGTCGCCCGCCCCCGGCGGCACCCGGACCGGGACCCTCGGCCGGCAGCAGGCTCCGACGCAGACCCTGCGCCGGCACCTGGCCCCCACCGAGGCCCTCCGCCCGGCCGTGGCGGCGACCGAGGCGCTGCCGGCGCCGCGCCCGGCGGGCTCGACCGACCCGTGGCGGCCCGCGATCGAGCTGCGCCCGGTGCGTCCCCTGCGCACGGCGGCGCACCTGGCGCTGGCCGCGCTCGCGGTGGCCGCGGCCGCCTTCCTGGGCTGGTTGATCGGGACCGGGCCGGGCGGGACGGTGAGCGTGCCGGAGGTGCGCGGCACCGGGGCGGAGCTCGCCCAGCAGTACCTCGCCGGAGCCGGGCTCCGGAACGTGGCCGTGCACGAGACCCCCGATCCGGCCGCGCCCGCCGGGACGGTGATCGGCACCGACCCGGCCGCGTCCGCGACCGTGCGCCCCGCGGAGCAGGTCGTCCTGCTCGTCTCGAGCGGCCCGGAGCAGGTCACCGCCCCGGACGTCGTCGGGATGAGCGCGGAGGACGCCGCCGCCCGCCTGGGCGACGCCGACCTGGCCGCCGGGCAGCGGACGGCGGTGACCGACGACGCCGCCGCGGGCACGGTGGTGGGCCAGCACCCGGAGGCGGGCACGGACGTGGCCGCCGGTTCGGCGGTGGACCTGGCCGTCTCCCGCGGCCCGCGGGCCGAGAGCGCCCCCGACGTCGTGGGCCGGCCGGTGGAGGAGGCGGTGCAGGTGCTCGAGGAGGCGGGCTTCACCGCGCGGGTCGAGGAGAGCTTCGGCGCCCCCTTCGGCTACGTGCTGTCCCAGACGACGGACGGGGCCGAGGTCGTCCTGACCGTCCTGTAGCGGACGGCCGGTCCGGTCCCGGCCCCGTCGGCCCGGTCCCGCTCAGCGGCGGGAGAGGTAGCCCGCCACGAGGAAGGCGATCTCCAGGGACTGCATGTGGTTCAGCCGCGGGTCGCACAGCGACTCGTAGCGGTCCTCGAAGGAGGACTCGTCCACGGGATCGGCGCCGCCGAGGCACTCGGCGACGTCGTCACCGGTCATCTCCACGTGGATGCCGCCGGGGAAGGAGCCGATCGCCTCGTGCACCTCGAAGAAGCCGCGCACCTCGTCCACGACGTCGTCGAAGTTGCGGGTCTTGTACCCGGACGGCAGCGACACCGTGTTGCCGTGCATGGGGTCGGTGACCCACACGACCTTCGCGCCGGAGCGCTCCACGGCCTCGACCAGCGGCGGCAGCTTCTCGCGGATGTTCTTCGCCCCCATGCGGGTGATGAAGGTCAGCCGGCCGGGCTCGCGCTGCGGGTCCAGCTTGTCGATGAGCGCCAGGGCGTCGTCGCCGGTGGTCTTCGGGCCGAGCTTCACGCCGATCGGGTTGCGCAGCTTCGAGAGCAGGTCCACGTGGGCGCCGTCGAGCTCGCGGGTGCGCTCCCCGATCCACAGGAAGTGCCCGGACGTCCCGTACGGCAGGTGGGTGCGGGAGTCGATGCGGCTCAGCGCGCGCTCGTAGTCCAGCAGCAGCGCCTCGTGCCCGGCGTAGAACTCGGTGGTGCGCAACGCGTCGAAGTCCGCCCCGCAGGCGCCCATGAACTTCACGGCCCGGTCGATCTCGCGGGCCAGGGACTCGTAGCGGGCGTGGGCGGGGTTCGTGGTGAAGCCCATGTTCCAGGCGTGCACCAGGCGCAGGTCGGCGAAGCCGCCGGTGGTGAAGGCCCGGATGAGGTTCAGGGTGGACGCGGACGTGTGGTAGCCGCGGACCATCCGCCGGGGGTCGTGGACCCGGGACTCCTCGGTGAAGTCGAAGCCGTTGACCATCTCCCCGCGGAAGGTCGGCAGGGTGACGCCGTCGCGGGTCTCGTCGTTGGACGAGCGCGGCTTCGAGAACTGGCCCGCCATGCGGCCCATCTTCACGACCGGCATGGACGCGCCGTAGGTGAGCACCACGGCCATCTGCAGCAGGGTCTTGACCCGGGCGCTGATCCGGTCGGCCGTGGCCCCCTCGAAGGTCTCCGCGCAGTCGCCGCCCTGCAGGAAGAAGGCCCGGCCGTGGGCGACCTCGGCCAGGCGCTCGCGCAGCTGGTCCACCTCTCCGGCGAAGACGAGCGGCGGGACCGCGTTGAGCTCCCCGATGGCGGCGGCGAAGTCCGGGTGGTCGCGCCACGTCGGCTGCTGGTCGGCGGGCAGCTCGCGCCAGTCGTCCAGCCCGGGGTAGTCGGCCGCCGAGGGCACGGGCGAGGCCAGGTGGCGGAGGCTGTCGGGAACGGTGAAGTCGAGCATCATGTCTTCCTATGGTCTCGTCCGGGGCGGGCCCGGACGGGGGGTTCAGGGTGCGGTGGTCCCGGACGCGTCGTCGTCCGCGGCCGCGGGACGGTCGCGGTGGGTGAGGGAGTCTGCGGCGTGCCGGGCGGTCTGGGCGGCGGTGCGCGCCCGGTCCTTGGCGCTGCCCACGAGCTCCGCGGCGGCCTGCTTGGTCTCCTGGCGCTTCTGCTCCGCGAGGCGCTTCTTGTGCTCGGCCGCGTAGACGTCCACGTAGACCTGGCCCGAGAGCGCCTGGATGGCGTGCATGATCTCGTCGGTGACCTCGCGCAGCAGGGCGTGCTCGCTCTGGCGGCCCTGGTAGCGGGAGAAGTCGAGCGGCTCCCCGAAGATCGTGGTCACCCGAGCCCTGCCGCGGGGCAGCGGCACCCGCGCGCCGATCGGCTGCACCTTGTCGGTGCCCACCATCGCGATGGGCACGACCGGCGCGCCGGTCTCGAGCGCGAGCCGGGCCACGCCGATCTTCCCCTTGTACATCCGCCCGTCCGGGGAGCGGGTGCCCTCCGGATAGATGCCGAGCAGCTCGCCCTCCTGCAGCTTGCGGCCCCCGTTGCTCAGGGACGTGGCGCTGGCGCGGCCGCCCGAGCGGTCCATGGGGATCTGGTTGATGGCCCGGAAGAAGGCGGCCATGACCCGGCCCTTGAGACCGGGGCTGTTGAAGTAGTCCGACTTCGCGAGGAAGAACACCTGGCGCGGCACGGCCACGGGCATGAACACCGAGTCGGAGACGGAGAGGTGGTTGCTGGCCAGGATCGCCGGACCCTCGCTCGGCACGTGCTCCAGGCCGCGGACCTCGGGACGGAAGGCGACGTTGACCAGGGGTCCGACGACGTAGCGCTTCAAGAACATGTAGACCATCTGGGAGAGGACTCCTTCGTGCTGATCGGGATGTCGCGAGGGTCCGTGCCGCTCGGACCGGGTCCGGCCTCCGGTATTCTCTCACGTCCGCGCGCCCGCGAGCGCCAGAGCGCCCGGCCCGGGCCCCCTCCTGCCATCATGGACCCATGACGCATCCCGTCGAGGACCACCGCCCGCCCGCCCCGGCCGCGCCCGCGGCCGCCGACTCCCCCGCGGCGCCCTTCCGCTACCGGGCCGAGGGCCCGGCGGGCGTCCTCGTGCTGCACGGCTTCACCGGCGTCCCGTTCAGCGTCCGCCCGTGGGGCCGCGCCCTGCACGAGGCCGGGGCCGAGGTCCTCGGCCCCGTGCTGCCCGGCCACGGCACCCGCTGGGAGGACCTGGCCGCCGTGCGATGGGAGCAGTGGCGCGACCACGCCGCCCGGCACGTGCGGGAGCTGCGCGCCCGGCACGACGTCGTGGTGGTCTGCGGGCTGTCCATGGGCGGGGCACTGGCCCTGCACCTCGCCGCGCTCCTGCCCGTGGACGGGGTCGTGGCCCTCAACCCGGCGCTGTCCCTGGTGAGCCGCACGGCGCGGTTCGCCCCGGCCCTGCACCGCGCGGTGCCCTCCGTGGCCTCCGTGGCGGACGACATCAGCCTCCCGGGCGTCACCGAGCACGCCTATCCGCGCACCCCGGTGGCGGGGGTCGCGGAGCTGGGCCGGTTCATGGCCAGGACCCGCCGGCTCCTGCCCGCGGTGACCGCCCCGGTGCTGCTGCTGCGCTCGCAGCACGACCACGTGGTCTCCGACGCCTCCCACGCCCACGTGCTCCGGCGCGCGGGCGGGGACGTGGAGATCGTGCGCCTGACCCAGAGCTTCCACGTGGCCACCCTCGACCGGGAGGCGGACGTCCTGCACGCCCGGTCGGTGCGCTTCGTGGGCGACCTCGTGGCCGGGCGCAACCCGGTCACCGGCGTGCCCCGGCGCCCCGCCGCCCCGGGAGCCGGACGATGAGCGCCCGGCCCGGCGGGACCGGGCCCGAGGACGAGTGGACGGAGATCGTCTCGGGGCTGGAGGACGTGCGCCGGGCCGGGGACCGGCACCTCGCCGGACCCCGGGACTGGTCGCCCGAGGACGCCACCCCCGGCGGTGTCCCCGCGGAGGCGGACGACGGGCCGGACGACGTGCCGGACGACGACGCGCCCTACTCCCCCGACCCCGGCCCCATCACGCAGGGGCTCAGCCGCGGGGCGCTGCTGTCCTGGGCCGTGCTGATCGGCGTGCCGGTGCTCCTGCTGGTGCTGGGCCTGATGCCCGGGTCGCTGCCGTGGTGGGCGATCGTGGCGGGGCTGGTGGCCGTGGTCGGGGCGATCGTCCACCTGCTGACGTCCCTGCCGGAGGACCGTGACGACCTGGACGACGGCGCCCGCGTCTGAGCAGGTTTGCGTGAGCCAACTCACTAGACTGGGGAGGAACAGCACAGCCACCGATCCGAGGAGAACTCCATGCGCCACGTCGCCACCGACGCCCTCGTGGACCCGCCCGCCCACCGCAGCATCACGGACTTCCTGCTGATGCAGGCCGACCGGGACGGGGACCCGCACCTGTACACGGTGCTGGGCCCGGGCGGGGCCGCCCGCGAGGTCCGGGCCCGGGAGTTCCGCACGGCGGTGCAGGGGGTGGCCAAGGGTCTCGTGGCGGCGGGCATCGAGCCCGGGGACCGCGTGGGCATCCTCAGCCGGACCCGGTACGAGTGGACCCTGGTGGACTTCGCGATCTGGTACGCCGGTGCGGTCCCCGTCCCGGTCTACGACTCCTCCTCGGCGCAGCAGATCCGCTGGATCATGGCCGACTCCGACGCCAAGGCGGTCTTCGTCGAGACCGAGGCCCTGGAGCGCGCCGTGGCCGAGGCCGCCCGGGAGGAGCCGTTCGCGGCCGCGGAGCGGATCTGGCGCCTGGACGGCACCGGCGCCGACCTGGACGGGCTCATCGCCTCCGGGGCGGGCGTCCCGGACGAGGAGCTCGAGGCGCGGCGCTCGTCCCGGGGGCTCGAGGACGTCGCCACGATCATCTACACCTCGGGCACCACCGGCCCGCCCAAGGGCTGCGAGCTCACGCACGGCAACTTCGTGCGGCTGTGCGAGAACACCACCCTCGTGGTGGCGGAGATCATCCACCCCGGCGCCCGCACCCTGCTCTTCCTGCCGCTGGCCCACGTGTTCGCGCGCTTCGTGGAGGTCATCGCCCTCTACTCGGGCACCGTCCTGGCCCACACCCCGGACGTGAAGAACCTCATGGGGGACCTCGAGTCCTTCCGGCCCACGTTCATCCTCGCCGTGCCGCGGGTGTTCGAGAAGATCTACCAGAGCGCCCGGCTCAAGGCCGAGAAGGGCGGGAAGGCCAAGGCCCTGATCTTCGAGCGGGCCGTGCGCACGGCCGTCGCCTACTCCCGGGCCCAGCAGTCCGGGCGGGTGCTGCCGCTGCTGCGCGCCCGGCACGCCCTCTACGACCGGCTCGTCTACACCAAGCTGCGCGAGGCGATGGGCGGGGAGGTCACGCACGCCGTCTCGGGCGGGGCCGCCCTCGGGACCCGCCTGGGCCACTTCTTCGACGGCATCGGCGTCTACGTGGTCGAGGGCTACGGGCTGACCGAGACCACCGCCCCGATCGCCGTGAACACCCCGGAGGTCGGCAAGATCGGCACCGTGGGGCTGCCGCTGCCCGGCAACGAGGTCCGGATCGCCGAGGACGGCGAGGTCCTGGTCCGCGGCACCCACGTGATGCGCGGCTACCACGGGCGCGAGGACCTCACCGCGGCCGCGTTCGAGGACGGGTGGTTCCGCACCGGCGACCTCGGCTCCCTGGACGAGGACGGCGCCCTGACGATCACCGGGCGGAAGAAGGAGATCATCGTCACCGCCGGCGGCAAGAACGTGGTGCCCAACGTGCTGGAGGACCCCATCCGCGCGTCGGCCGTGGTCTCCCAGGTGATGGTCGTCGGCGACGACCGCCCGTTCGTCGCGGCCCTCGTGACCCTGGACCAGGACGTGCTCCCCGCGCGCCTGGAACTGATGGGCCTGGACCCGGCGATGCCGCTGGCCGAGGCCGCCCGGCACCCGAGGATCGTGGAGCACGTGCAGGAGATCGTCGACCACGCCAACAAGGCGGTCTCCCGGGCGGAGAGCATCCGCTCGTTCGAGATCCTCGACGTCGACTGGACGGAGGCCTCCGGGCACCTGACCCCGTCCATGAAGATCAAGCGGGCGAGGATCGCCCAGGACTTCGCGGACCGGATCGAGGAGATCTACTCGCGGCCGGCGCCGGAGCCGGCCCCGGCGCCGGCCACCCCGGCGGAGCGGATCAAGGAGAAGCTCTCCCACGCCCACCTGCCGGGCCGCGGCGAGGGCTGAGCCGCGCGGCGGCCGGTGGGCTCACCGGCCGCCGACCAGCTCCTGCCGGGCCAGCGGCGAGTGCTCCGGGACCTCCAGGCCCAGCAGCGCGTTCTCCACGACCTCGCTCAGCGCCGGGTGGATCCAGTACTGGCCCCGGGCCATCGTGTGGGCGTCCAGGCCGAAGGACATGGCCTGCACCAGCGGCTGGATCAGCAGGGAGGCCTCCTCCCCGACGAGGTGGGCGCCCAGCAGCCGGCCCGTGCCCTTCTCCGCGATGAGCTTGCACAGGCCGGTGTGGTCCTCCATGGCCCAGCCGTAGGCCGTGGCGCCGTAGTCCTGCACCTTCACCGTGATCTCGGTGCCGTGCTCGACCGCCCACTGCTCCGCCTCGTCCTGGGTCATGCCCACGGAGGCGATCTGCGGGCTGGTGAACACCGCCGAGGGGACGAACCGGTGGTCGGTGGCCCGGAGATCGCCGGGGTTCAGCAGGTTGTGCTGGACCGTGCGCGCCTCGGCGTTGGCCACGTGCTTGAGCTGGTACGGGGAGCTGATGTCGCCCAGCGCCCACACCCCCTCCGCCGGCGCCCCGTCCGACAGGGCCCGCTGGTACTCGTCGACGGCGAGCAGGCCGTCCTCGCGCACGTCGAGCCCGCCCGCCCGGGCGTCGAGCACGTCGGTGTTCGGCTGCCGTCCCGTGGCCACGAGCACGACGTCGGCGGGCAGGCGCAGGGTGAGCTCCGGGTCCTCGGGGTCGCGGAAGGTGACCATCGCGGCGCACTCGTCCCCGGCCCACTCCTCGATCGCCGTCAGCGTCCAGCCCGTCTCGAGCTTCCACTGCCGGGAGGCCTCCCGGGCGAACCGCTCGGCGATCTCGGGGTCGTGGTAGCGCAGGAGGCGCTGGGAGCGGTTCACCTGGGTGACCCGGGAGCCCAGGCTCGAGAAGACGTGGGCGAACTCGGCGCCGATGTAGCCGCCGCCGACCACCACCACGCGGCGCGGCAGCTCGTCGATGCGCATCACGGTGTCCGAGGTGTGCACCTGGGGCAGGTCGATCCCGGGGACGTTGGGGCGGACCGGACGGGACCCGGAGGCCACCACGATCCGCGGGGCGGTGATCTCCTCCCCGGACGCGGTGCGCAGGACCCGCGGCCTGACGAAGCGCACGTGCTCCTGGTAGACGGTCACCTGCGGCAGCGTCCGGCGGTACTCCAGGCCCCCCTGGGAGATCGCGTCGATCCGCCCGAAGATCCGGTCCCGCATCTCCCGCCAGCGCACGTCCTGCACCTCCGCGCGGACCCCGAGCCGGTCGGCGTCCGCGGTGTGCCGGGCCAGCGTGGCCGGGTAGGCGTACATCTTCGTGGGGATGCAGCCCACGTTCAGACAGGTGCCCCCGAAGGTCCCCCCGTCGACGATCGCCACGTCCAGGCCCTCGTAGTCCTCGTTGAGGATCGAGTTGCCGGAGCCGGAGCCGATGATGATGAGGTCGAATGTCCGCATGGCGCCATCCTATGCGCCTCCCGTGCCCTCCCGGCCGGCCGCCCCTACCCTGGATTCACGAGCACGGGCACGGAGGATGTGGTGGCGACAGCAGCGGCGGCCGGGGCGGCGTGGGACGCCTGGTGGGCCGAGCACGCCGGGACGGCGGCCGTCGCGCGCCGGCAGCAGGTCCGCCTGGCCGCGCTCGTGGACCACGCCCGCCGGGCGTCGCCCTACTACCGGCGGCTCTACCGCGCGGTGCCGCCGGGCGTGACGGATCCGGTGCTGCTGCCGCCGGTGGCGAAGCCGCAGCTCATGGAGCACTTCGACGAGTGGGTGACGGACCCGCGGATCACCCTCGCGGGGCTGCGCCGTGACGTCCTGGCCGACCCGGCCCGGGTGGGCGCCCCCTACCTCGGCCGGTACCACGTGCTCACCAGCTCCGGGAGCAGCGGGGAGCCCGCGGTGCTGGTGCACGACGACCGCTCGTGGTCGAGCGCCGGCGCGGTGCTGGGGGTCCGGGCGCGGCGCACGCTCCTGCGCCCCGGCGTGCTCGCCCCGGTGGCCCGCCACGGCCTGCGCGTGGCCGCGCTGCTGGCCACGGGCGGGCACTTCGCGGCCGTCACCGCCGCCGAGGACCTGCGCCGGCGCGGCCCGCGCCGGGCCGAGCGGCTGCGTGTGCTCTCCGTCCTGCGGCCGCTCCCCGATCTCGCGGCGGAGCTCGACGCCTTCCGCCCCACGGTGCTCGTGGGCTATCCGAGCGCCGTGGACCTGCTCGCCGCGGAGCAGGCCGGCGGACGGCTGCGGATCGCCCCGGCGCTGGTCGCCGTCGGCGGGGAGACGCTCACCCCCGCCGCCCGGCGCCGGATCCGGGCCGCCTTCGGCTGCCCCGTCCTCGACGAGTACGCGTCCTCCGAGGCCCCGGGCCTGGCCGTGCAGTGCCACCGCGGGACGCTGCACGTGAACGCCGACCGGTACCTGTTCGAGCCCGTCGACGAGGCCGGCCGCCCCGTGGCCCCGGGCACCACCTCGGCGACCGTGCTGGTGACGGACCTCGGCAACCGGGTGCAGCCCATCGTCCGCTACGACCTCGGCGACCGCGTCGAGCTCCGGGCCCGGCCGTGCCCGTGCGGCAGCCCGCTGCCCGCGGTGCGGGTGGAGGGGCGCGCCGGGGACGTCCTGCGCTTCGCGTCGGCCGACGGCCGCACGGTGCCCGTGCTGCCCCTGGCCCTGGGCACGGTCGTCGAGGAGACCCCGGGGGTCCGGCGGTTCCAGGCGGTGCGGACCGCCCCGAACGCCCTCGTCCTGCGGCTGGAGCCGGAGCCCGGCGCCGATCCGGGACGGGTGCGCGCGGCCGTGGACGCCCGGGTGCGCGCCTTCCTCACGGACCGGGGGCTGGGCGCGGTCGCCGTCCGGCACGCCCCCGACCCGCCCCGCCCGGAGCCCTCCGGGAAGTTCCGCCAGGTGTGGTCGGCCTGAGCCGGGCGCACCGCCCGGCCCTCCGACGCCCCGGCGGGCTGCCCCGGACACGTCGGGCCGGGCGGGCGGGACGCGTCAGCCGGCCGGCTCGAGGACGAGCAGGAGATCCCCGCCGGAGACCTGGGCGACGCCCTGCAGCGCGACGCGCTTGACGGTACCGCCGGTGGGGGCCGTGATGGAGGCCTCCATCTTCATGGCCTCGATGGTGGCCACCTGGGCCCCCGCCTCCACGGTGTCGCCCTCGGCCGCCGTGACGGTCACGGCGCCGGCGAAGGGAGCGGCCACGTGGCCGGGGTCGGCCGGGTCGGCCTTCTCGGTCTCGGGCACGGCCGAGGCGATCGAGGCGTCCCGGACCTCGATCATGCGCGGCTGGCCGTTGAGGGTGACCATCACCGTGCGCATGCCCTTGTCGTCCGCCTCGGAGATCGCCTGCAGCGTGACGAGCAGCCGCACCCCCTTGCCCAGGGAGATCACGTGCTCGTGGTCCGAGGTCAGGCCGTAGAGGAAGTCGCGGGTGTGCAGCAGGGCGAGGTTGCCGTACTTCGCCCGGCTGGCCTCGAAGTCGCGGGTGGGGCCGGCGAAGAGCAGCCGGTTCAGCGTCGCCCGACGGGTCGCGGAGTCCCCGGCCAGGGCCCGCGAGTCCTCGGGGGCCAGCTCGGTGATCCCGACCTTGACGGTGCGCCCCTCGAGCGCCCGGGAGCGGAACGGCTCGGGCCACCCGCCCGGGGGCGTGCCCAGCTCCCCGGCCAGGAAGCTGATGACCGAGTCCGGGATGTCGAACTTCTGCGGGTTCGCCTCGAACTCGGCCGGGTCCACGCCCATCCCCACCAGCTGCAGCGCGAGGTCGCCGACGACCTTGGAGGACGGGGTCACCTTCACGAGCCGCCCGAGCATGGCGTTGGCGGCCGTGTACATGTCCTCGATGGCCTCGAAGCGCTCCCCCAGCCCCAGCGCGATGGCCTGCTGGCGCAGGTTCGACAGCTGCCCCCCGGGGATCTCGTGCCGGTAGACTCGCCCGGTCGGGGCGGTGAGCCCGGACTCGAAGGGGGCGTACATCCGGCGGATGACCTCCCAGTAGGGCTCCATCGCGGTGGCGGCCTCGAGCGGGATGCCGGTGTCGCGGTCGGTGTGGGCCAGCGCGGCGATCAGCGCCGAGGCCGGGACCTGGGAGGTGGTGCCGGCCATCGAGGCCTCGGCGACGTCCACGGCGTCCACCCCGGCGTCGATCGCCGCCATCAGCGTGGCGAGCTGGCCACCGGCGGTGTCGTGGGTGTGCAGGTGCACGGGCAGGTCGAAGCGCTCCCGCAGCGCCGTGACGAGCGCGGCGGCGGCGGCCGGGCGCAGCAGCCCGGCCATGTCCTTGATCGCCAGCACGTGCGCACCGGCGTCGACGCACTGCTGGGCGAGGTCGAGGTAGTAGTCGAGGGTGTAGAGGTCCTCGGCCGGGTCCAGGAGGTTGCCGGTGTAGCACAGGGCGACCTCGGCCACCGCGGTGCCGGTGGCCCGCACCGCCTCGATCGCCGGGCGCATCTGCTCGACGTCGTTGAGCGCGTCGAAGATGCGGAAGATGTCCACCCCGGTGGCGGCGGCCTCCGCGACGAAGGCGTCGGTGACCTCGGTGGGGTACGGGGTGTAGCCCACCGTGTTGCGCCCGCGCAGCAGCATCTGGATCGGGATGTTGGGCATCGCCTCGCGCAGCAGCCGCAGCCGCTCCCAGGGGTCCTCGCCGAGGAAGCGCAGCGCGACGTCGTAGGTCGCCCCGCCCCAGGCCTCGACCGAGAGCAGCTGCGGGAGGGTGTGGGCGTAGGCCGGGGCGGCGGCGAGCAGGTCGCGGGTGCGCACCCGGGTGGCCAGCAGCGACTGGTGGGCGTCGCGGAAGGTCGTGGACGTCACCGCCACCGCCGACTGCTCCCGCAGGGCCCGCGCGAAGCCCTCGGGGCCCAGCTCCTGCAGCCTCTGCCGCCAGCCCGGCGGCGGGGTGTGCTCGGAGGGCCCGTCGAAGGGCGAGCGGAACGGCTCCTCGACCTTGTCCCCCGGGTAGCGGGGCAGCTTGTTGCGCGGGTCGATGCCCTCCACCCGCTCCCCGTTGGGCTTGTTCACGGTGACCTCGGCCAGCCACGTGAGCGCCTTGGTGGCCCGGTCCCCCGAGGTCCTGGCCTCGAGCAGCTCGGGGCGCCGTTCGATGAAGTCGGTGGCCACGTCCCCGGCGAGGAACTCGGGGTCGGCCAGCACCGCCTGCAGGAACTGGATGTTGGTGGCCACCCCGCGGATGCGGAACTCGGCCAGGGCGCGCTGGGAGCGGTGCACCGCGGTGGCGTAGTCCCGGCCGCGGCAGGTGAGCTTCACCAGCATGGAGTCGAAGTGCGGGGAGATCTCCGCGCCCGCGTAGACGGTGCCCCCGTCCAGGCGCACCCCCGCCCCGCCGGCGGAGCGGTATGCGGAGATCCTCCCGACGTCGGGGCGGAAGCCGTTGGCGGGGTCCTCGGTGGTGATCCGGCACTGCAGCGCGGCCCCGCGCACCGCCAGCTGCTCCTGGGCGATGCCCAGATCGGCCAGGGACTCCCCGGCCGCGATGCGCAGCTGGGACTGGACCAGGTCGACGTCGGTGATCTCCTCGGTGACCGTGTGCTCCACCTGGATGCGGGGGTTCATCTCGATGAACACGTGCTGGCCGGCGCGCTCGCCGGCGGTGTCCACCAGGAACTCCACCGTCCCGGCGTTGACGTAGCCCAGCTCCCGGGCGAACTTCACGGCGTCGGCGTGCAGGGCCCGGCGGATGCCCTCGTCGAGGTTCGGGGCCGGGGCGATCTCCACGACCTTCTGGTGCCGGCGCTGCAGCGAGCAGTCCCGCTCGAAGAGGTGGACGATCTCGCCCTCGTTGTCGGCCAGGATCTGCACCTCGATGTGGCGGGGGCGCAGCACGGCCTGCTCCAGGAACACGGTGGGGTCCCCGAAGGCGGTGTCGGCCTCGCGCATCGCCGCCGCCAGCGCCTCGGGCAGCGCCTCGGGGGTCTCCACCCGGCGCATCCCCCGGCCGCCGCCGCCGGCGACCGCCTTGACGAAGATGGGGAAGCCGATGTCGGCCGCCTGGGCGATCAGCGCCTCGGCGTCCGCCGAGGGCTCCGTGGACGCCAGGGTGGGGATCCCGGCGCGCTTGGCGGCCTTGAGCGCCGCGACCTTGTTCCCCGCCAGCTCCAGGATCTCCGCGGCCGGGCCGACGAACGTGATGCCCTCCCGGGCCGCCGCCCGGGCCAGCTCCGGGTTCTCGGAGAGGAAGCCGTAGCCGGGGTAGATGGCGTCGGCCCCGGACTCCTTGGCGACCCGGACGATCTCCTCGACGTCGAGGTAGGCCCGCACGGGGTGGCCCTCCTCCCCGATCCGGTACGCCTCGTCGGCCTTCTGCCGGTGGATCGAGTTGCGGTCCTCGTACGGGAACACCGCCACCGTCTTGGCCCCGAGCTCGTACGCGGCGCGGAAGGCGCGGATCGCGATCTCACCACGGTTGGCCACCAGGATCTTGGAGAACATCTACACCCGTCCCGCACCCGGGGCCGTCCGGCGGACACCCGGGCACTGTTTCTTCGAAGGTCGTGCCCCTCCGGACACACGGTCAGCATGGCCACCCGCGGGCGCCCCTGACCAGTGAACCACGCCGCACCGGGGCGGACTGTGACCGCCGTCACGGCGGGTGTCCGTGGTCAGGGTACTCCCCTCGTGGCGCCGGGCGGGCCGCCGGGTGGCGTGTGACTCCGCGCCGCGCCGGGGCCGAGCACGCGTGCCCGGCTACGATGGGCCCGGACCGTCTCCTCACCGCGGCCCCCGACCCCGGTCTTGAGGAGCCGCTTCCGCTGTTTCCCCCGTCTCCCAGCGAACGAAGGGTGCCCCCTCCGTGCAGATCGTCAGCGTCAGCAGCCTCAAGGGCGGTGTCGGCAAGTCCTCGGTGACCCTCGGGATCGCCTCCGCGGCGCTCCGGGCGGGCGTGCCCACCCTCGTGGTGGACCTCGACCCCCACGCGGACGCCACGACCGGACTGGGCGTGCAGCCGGCGCGCGGCCACGACGTCGGCGAGGCGCTGCGCCGGCCCCGCCGGGGGGCCCTCGAGCGCGTGGTCGCGGCCTCGGCCTGGGCGGTGCGCGAGGGCCTCGACGCCAAGGCCCTCGACGTGGCCCCGGGCTCGGCGCGCTCGTCCTACCTCGACCGCTCCGAGTACCGGGACAAGGACCTGGGCCGGCTGGAGCGGGCCCTGGCGGGGGTCTCCGGCTACGACCTGGTGCTGGTCGACTGCCCCCCGACCCTGAGCGCCCTGACGCGCACCGCGTGGGCCGCCAGCGACAAGGTCCTCTCCGTCGCGGAGCCGTCCCTGTTCTCGGTCGCGGGGACGAAGCGCACCATGACCGCCATCGCCCAGTTCGAGCAGAGCCGCAGCTGGGCGGTGCCGTCCGCCGGCGTGGTGGTGAACAAGGTCCGGCACGCGTCGGTGGAGCACCGTCACCGGCTGCAGGAGCTCGGGGAGCTGTTCGGGCCGCTGCTGGTCAGCCCCGTGCTCCCGGACCTGCCGGTGTGGCAGCAGGCGCAGGGCGCGGCCTGGCCGATCCACCGCTGGCCCGGCGCCGAGGCCAAGGACCTCTCCGGGCGGTTCACGGCGATCCTCCAGGGCCTGCTGGAGCGACCGGCCTGAGCCCGGGCCTCAGCCCGCGCTCTGCCGGCGGGCCCGGCGGGCCGAGAGCTCGTCGTCGGGCGCGGGACGCCCGGCCGGGGCGGGCGGCTGCCCGGTGTGCTCCCCCGGCATCGCCGCGAGGGTCCCCTCGACCTCGCGCCACACCCGGCCCACCGCGATCCCGAAGACCCCCTGGCCGCCCTGCACCAGGTCGATGACCTCGTGCGGGGACGTGCAGGCGTAGACGCTGGCGCCGTCGCTCATCATCGTGAGCTGCGCGAGGTCCTCGACGCCCTGCGCCCGCAGCGCGCCCACGGCGGTGCGGATCTGCTGGAGGGAGACCCCGGTGTCCAGCAGCCGCTTGACGATCTTGAGCACCAGGATGTCCCGGAAGCTGTACAGCCGCTGGGTCCCGGAGCCGGAGGCGCCGCGGACGGTGGGCTCCACCAGCCCGGTCCGCGCCCAGTAGTCGAGCTGCCGGTAGGTGATCCCGGCGGCCTTGCACGCCGTGGGACCGCGGTAGCCCACGGACTCGTCCCGGACCGTCGAGTCGTCGAAGAGGACGCCCTGGGTGCCGTGGGCCGGCGGGCGGTCGGGGCCGGCCGGGACGCCGGGCTGCTCGCGGTCGCTCACGCCGCCTCCTCGTTAGTGGGTCCGGTCCTCGCGGCACCGGCAGGACATGCTCTGGGCGAGACGTCCGGACCCCCCGGGGACACCTCGAGTACAGCTTCGACGTTAGACCTCCCCGGTGACGGGGTCAAAGACATCCGCCGCCGCGGGCCCGTGTCGGCGCGGCCGGCCACCCGGGGCTCAGAAGTCCTCCGGGTCCACGTTGTCCAGGAAGTCGCGGAACTGCTCGACCTGCGTCTCCGGGGGCAGCTGCTGCTCGCCCTCGCCCGGACGGTGCGACGGCTCCCGCAGCTCCCCGTCCCCGCTCATCACGAGCCCGGCCTCGTCCAGGACGGTCTCGGTGCACAGGATGGGGCAGTCGGTCCGGGCCGCCAGGGCGATCGCGTCCGAGGCGCGGGAGTCCACCACCGTCCCGTCCGAGAACTCCAGGGCCGCGTGGAAGACGCCCTCCTCCACGGTGTGGATCCGCACCCGGGTGAGGGTGCGCCCGAAGGCGGTGGCCACCGACAGCAGCAGGTCGTGCGTCAGCGGCCGGGGCGGTTCGATGCCCTGCACCGCGAAGACGATGGACGTCGCCTCGTTGGTGCCGATCCAGATCGGCAGGTGCCGGCCGCCCTCCACCTCGCGCAGCACCACGACGGGCTGGGCGGAGGGCACGTCCATCCGCACCCCGGCGATCTCCATCAGGACCTGGTGCACGGCCATGTCAGTGCTCCACCGCGGCGCGCTCCTGGAGCGCGGCGATCTCGGACCTCACGAGCGAGGTGTGGATGGTCAGGCACAGCCCGGAGATCTCCTGGGCGCGCTCGACGGCCCGGGCGCGCGAGGCGGCGTCGCGGCGGGAGCTCAGCGGCGCCACGGCCCGCTCCACCAGGCCGAGCTCCCGGTCCGCCGCCGCCTTGAAGGGACGCAGGTGCCGCGGCTCGAGGCCGTGGGCGGTGAGGGCGAGGGCCGCGCGGGTGATCGCCAGCGCGTGGTCGTCGAAGACGCCGTTCTGCTCGCGGATCAGCCCGTAGCTCACGAGCTCGCGCACGAGGGGGATCCCGGCCCCGGTGCGCCCGGCCAGCTCGCGCAGGCTGTACGCGGGCGGCGCGGGGACGATCGGGATCGGGGCGGTCACGGGGTCCGCGGCCTCCGGGACCCGCCGGTCGCCGTCGTCCGGCGAGGGAGCGTCGGCGTCGAGCCGCTCCCGGATGACCTTCAGTGGGAGGTAGCGGTCGCGCTGGAGCTCCAGGATCCGGCGCAGCCGCTCGATGTCGGCCCGGGAGAACTTCCGGTAGCCCGAGGCGGTGCGGGCCGGATGCACCAGGCCCTTGTCCTCGAGGAAGCGCAGCTTGGAGGCGGTGATGCCCGGGTGATCCGCGCCGAGCTCCTTGAGCACGGCGCTGATGCCCACCCGGGGCTCGTGCTGGACGTCGTCCCGGTGCAGGTCGGTCTCGGCGGGGTCGGCCATGGCTCCCTTCTACTGGTCCGACTGCGTGCGCAGCGAACGGTAGAACGTGAACCGGAACTTCCCGATCTGGACCTCGTCGCCGTTGTCGAGCGTCGCGCTGTCCACCCGGTCCCCGTTGACGTAGGTCCCGTTGAGGGAGCCCGAGTCGATGATCTCGAAGGTGTCGCCGCGGCGGACGAACCGCGCGTGCCGGCGGGAGACGGTGACGTCGTCCAGGAAGATCTCCGAGGACGGGTGGCGTCCGGCGGGGACCTCGTCCCGGTCCAGGAGGAAGCGGGAGCCGGTGCCGCCGCTGTCGTGGGCGACGAGCAGGGCGCTGCGCGGGGGCAGGGCCGAGACCGCGGCGTTCTCCTCCGGGGAGAGCTTGTGGGAAGCGGCGCGGGAGAGGACCTCGGCCACGATCTGGATCGACGTGGTCTCCGGCTCCCCCTGGGGTGCGTTCGAGCCGTTCTGGGTTCTGGACATCTCTTCCCTCGACTGGTGACGTGATGGTTGGCGGATCCCGTGGGATCCCGACCCCGCGACCGCCTGTTCCGGGGGTCTCCCGGGGGCGGCCGGAGCCACCCGGTTGCAGTTCCCAGTGTACTGGGTGGGGGCGACGGGACGCGGCGGCCGGGACACGTCCCGGTCGCCGGTCCACCGGGCACGGCCCGGGGGCGGTTCAGCCCAGCTGCGCGGCGTAGCCCTCCGCGTCCAGGAGCCCGGAGCGGTAGTCCTCGTCCGCGGGACGGACCTCGAACAGCCAGCCCTCGCCGTAGGGGGCGGTGTTCACGGCCGCGGGCTCCTCCTCGAGGCGGTCGTTGACCGCGGTGACCTCGCCGGAGACCGGGGCGAAGATGTCGCTGACGGACTTGGTGGACTCGATCTCGCCCACGGCGGCGCCGGCCTCGACGGCCTCGCCCACCTCGGGCAGCTGCACGAAGACGACGTCGCCCAGCTCGCTCTGCGCGTGGTCGGTGATGCCGATGCGCACCACGCCGTCGGCTCCGGGGGCCGCGACCCACTCGTGCTCGGCCGTGTAGGACAGGTCGGCGGGGATCTCGCTCATGGGTCGCTCCTGGTCGGACGTGCGCGGTCGGCTCGATTATGGCACAGAGCACCCGGCGGGCCGGGCGCGGCGGCGCGGCGGCTCAGCCCCGCTCCCACGCGCGGATCTCCTCGTGCAGCTCCCGCTTGCGCGGCGCGTCGGCGAAGGAGGCGTCCACCGCGTTGCGGGCCAGGGCGACGGCCTGCTCGTCGGTGAGGCCGAGGGCCTCGCGCAGGCCCTGGAAGGCGTCGCCCACGTAGCCGCCGAAGTAGGCCGGGTCGTCCGAGTTGACGGTGACCACGAGCCCGCGCTCGAGCATGTCCAGCACCGGGTGCTCCGCGAGGGTGCGGACCACCCGCAGGCGCACGTTGGACTGCGGGCACACCGTCAGCGGGACCCGGTCGGCGACGAGGCGCTCCACGAGCCGGGGGTCCTGCAGGCACTGGATGCCGTGGTCCACCCGCTCGACCCGCAGCACGTCCAGCGCCTCCCGGACGTACTCGGGACCGGCCTCCTCCCCCGCGTGGGCGACCACGTGCAGCCCGGCGTCCCGCGCCCGGGCGTAGACCTCCTCGAACAGCGCCGGCGGGTGACCCACCTCGGCCGAGTCGAGGCCGATCCCGTCGATCCGGGCGAGCTGGTCCCCCAGCGCGTCGAACATCGCCAGGGCCTCGGCGGCGGGCCGGTCGCGCAGGAAGCACAGCAGCAGCGTGCTGGTGATGCCGTGCCGCGCACGGGCGGTGTCCAGCCCGGCCCGGACGCCGTCGATCACCGCCTCCAGCGGCACCCCCCGGGCCGTGTGCGCCTGCGGGTCGAAGAAGACGTCGACGTGGCGCAGCCCCTGGCCCGCCGCCCGGTCGAGGTAGGCGCAGGTGAGGGCCTCGAAGTCCGAGGCCTCGCGCAGCACGGTCATCGTGGCGTAGTACAGCTCCAGGAAGGAGGACAGGTCCTCGAAGTCGTACTGCCGCCGCAGCTCCTCCACCGAGGCGTACGGCAGCTCCACGCCGTTCCGGGCGGCGAGCTCGAACGCGAGCTCGGGCTCCAGGGTGCCCTCGATGTGCAGGTGCAGCTCCGCCTTCGGCAGGGTGTACAGGTCCTTCATCCTCGACGCTCCTTCGCGTCCCGCGGCGTCCCGCCACGGGCGGCGGGATCCCGAGCAGTGTACCGGTGGCCGCGTCCGGTGCCGGGCAGGCGGGGACGAGCCGCTCCCGGTGCGGGCGGCGCAGCGGCGCGGGACCCCGCGGATTCACCCGCGGCGGGTGAGCCGCCACGGGGCGCGGTGGGGCGAGAGTGGCCGCAGCGGGCCGCCGCCCGCTCCCCGGGCACCCGGGGACGGACGACCGGGACCGGCCGAGACGGACGGAGGACACGGACGTGACCCCGAGCCCCACCCCGCCGCCGCGGTCCGCGGAGGCGGCCGAGCGGGCCCGCGAACGCTGCCCGCTGCCCGCGCACGGCCTGCTGGAGCCCGCGGGCGCGCAGCGCGACCCCGTGGCGCTGCTGCGGTCCCAGGACGAGGGGCGGCTGCCGGAGCTCGTCCCGCTGCGGCACGAGCGCATGGCCGCCTCGCCGTTCGCCTTCTTCCGGGGCGCCGCGCTCGTCATGGCCCACGACCTCGCCCGCCGGCCCGCCACCGGTCTGGAGGTGCAGCTGTGCGGGGACGCCCACCTGTCGAACTTCGGGGTCTTCGGCACCCCGGAGCGCCGGCTGCTGTTCGACCTCAACGACTTCGACGAGACCGCCCGCGGCCCGTGGGAGTGGGACGTGCTGCGCCTGGCCGCCAGCCTCGCCGTGGCCGGGCGCCAGAACGGCGTCGGCCGGGGCGAGCGCCGCGGCGTCGTCGCCGCCGCGGCGCGGTCCTACCGCCGGGCGGTGCGCGGCTTCGCGCGCGAGTCCACCCTGGCCGTCTGGTACGCCGCCGCCGACACCGAGCAGGTCCGGCACCAGTACGCCCGCGGCAAGGAGGCGTCCCGCCGCACCGAGGCGGCGCTGCGCAAGGCCCGCTCCCGCGACAGCCGCCGGCTCCTGGGCACCCTGACGGAGGAGGTCGCGGGCCGGCCCCGCTTCGCCTCGGACCCGCCCGTCCTGGTGCCGGCCCGGGAGCTGCTGGGCCCGGCCGGGCGCACGGCCCTGGCCGAGCGCATGACCCGGCTCCTGGACGGCTACCGCGAGACCCTCGTGAGCGACCGCCGTTTCCTGCTCGACCAGTTCGACGTGGTCGACATCGCCCGCAGCGTGCGCGGCCTCGGCAGCGTCGGGACGCGCAGCTGGCTCGTGCTCCTCACGGGGCGGGCGGACGGAGAACCGCTCTTCCTCCAGGTCAAGGAGGCCGGGGAGTCGGCGCTCACCGCCGCCGGGGCCGTCCCGTCCGGCGCGCCCGGGGCCGGGCACGGGGGCGAGCGCGTGGTCGCCGGGCAGCGGCTCATGCAGGCCGCCAGCGACACGTTCCTGGGCTGGCTGTCCGTGGTCGACGCCGACGGGGTGCCCCGCGACTACTACGTCCGCCAGCTTCGGGACTGGAAGGCCTCCGCCGCGGTGGAGCGGATGACCCCCGGCGGGATGCGGTCCTACGGCGAGCTGTGCGGCTGGACCCTGGCCCGGGCCCACGCCCGCTCCGGGGACCGGATGGCGCTCGCGGCGTACCTGGCGAAGGGCAAGGTCCTCGACGAGGCCCTGGCGGACTTCGCCGAGGCGTACGCGGACCGCAACGACGAGGACCACCGACGGTTCTGCGCCGCGCTCGAGGCAGGGGACCTGGCGCCGGGGCCCGCACGGCCGTCCCGCGCCACGGCCTCCGGGGGGCCGTCCGCGTGACGCTCCCCGCCGTTCCCCGACCGCTCCGGGCGGGCCCTGCACCGCCCGCCCCGGTCCCGCTCCTGCGCACCGGCCGGCCATCGGCCCGGCGGCCCCGGGCCCGGGCCCGGCCCGAACCGCCCGGATGCGGAGGACACAGTACCGGCCCTCCGGCCCCGCGAGTAGCCTCGAACCATGAGGACCGCACCGACCCGGGGGCTGGTGGGCGCTGCCGGAGTCCTGACGGCCACCCGGTCCCTCGTCCCCCGGCTGCCCGCCGGTCTCGTGCGCCGTCCCCGCCTGGAGCGGCTGCTCGACGACGGCGTCGCGGCCGGCACGGTGGTCGTCTCCGCTCCGGCCGGCTCGGGCAAGACGCTCCTGCTGACCTCGTGGGCCGCCGGACGCCGCCCGCCGGTCGCGTGGCTGTCGGTCGAGCCGGCCGACGCGGACCCGCACCAGTTCTGGGCCCGGGTGCTCTCCTCGCTGCAGGCCGTGGCCGACGTGCCGCCGGCCAGCCTGCTCGCGACCCTGCATCCGCCCTCCGCGCACGACCCGCGCTTCGTCTCCGTCCTGGTCGAGGCCTGCACGGCGCTGCCGGGCCCGCGCGTGCTGGTGCTCGACGACGCGCACCTGATCGCGGGCACCCCCGCCGAGCAGTCCCTCGCCGCGGTGGTCCGCCGCGGCCTCGGCGGACTGCGCCTGGTCGTGGCGACGCGGACCGTCCCGGGGCTGCCCCTGCAGCGGCTGCGCCTCGAAGGGGGGCTCACGGAGCTGCGCGCGGAGGACCTGGCGTTCGACGCCGAGGAGGCCGCGCAGCTGCTCCGGGCGCACGGCGTGGTGCTGCCACCGGCGCACCTGGCCACGCTCCTGGAGAAGACGGAGGGATGGGCGGCCGGGCTGCGCCTGGCGGCCCTGTCCCTGGAGAGCTCGGGAGACCTCGGCGCCGTCGTCGAGCAGCTCGCCGGCGACCAGCGGGCCGTGGCCGACTACTTCGTGCAGGAGGTCCTGGACGGCCAGGACCCGGAGCTGATCGCGTTCCTGCTGGACACCTGTGTGGTCCACCGGATCTCGGGGGACCTGGCCGACGCCCTCACCGGCCGCGCGGACGGCCGCCTGCTGCTGGGCCGGCTCGCGCGGGCGAACCTGTTCGTCGTCGCCCTCGACGACCGGGGCGAGTGGTACCGCTGCCACCAGCTCTTCGGGGACCTGCTGCGCCACCGGCTCCGCACCCAGGCCCCGGAGCGCCGACGAGAGCTGCACCGGCGGGCCGCGGCCTGGTTCGCGGCGCGCGGGGAGCTCCTGGAGGCCGCCCGGCACCTGCGGGCCGCCGAGGACTGGACCGCCCTCGCCCGCTTCGTGCTGCGCAGCGCCGGCGCGGAGATGCTCGGCACGGAGCGCGCCGCGCTCGTCGCCCTTCTCACGGACGTGCCCGTCGACCTCGTCACCCGGCACGCCGAGGTGGCGGCGGCGACGACGGTGGCCAGCTACGCCGAGTACGACGCCGGGGGCCTCGCCTCGCGCATCGCCCGCGCACGGACCCTGCTGCCCGGTCTCCTCCCGCGCGACGCCCAGCTGACCGAGGCGGTCCTCACCACCCTGGAGGCGCTGCTCGCCTGGATGCACGCGGACGCCGCCGCGCAGGTGCGGTCCTCGGAGGAGGCGCTCCGGCGGCTCGAGGACGTCCTGCCCGAGGAGATGCCGGCCGCCCCCGTCTACCGCATCGCCGCGACCACCGTGCAGGCGATGGGCAGGCTGTGGTCCGGGGAGCTGGGCGAGGCCGGGACGGCGCTGCGGCGGACGATCACGGCGGTCTCGGCCCGCCAGGAGATGACCCCGGTGCTGGCCCTGCACCTGCACGGGAACCTGGCCGTGCTCGAGGCGATGGGCGGACGGCTGCACGAGGCCCGCCGGGACGTGGACATCGCCCTGGCCGTGGCGGAGGAGTCCGGCTGGACGTTCCTGCCGCAGGCGGCCACGGCCTACCTGGCCGAGTCGCTGATCCGGCTGCTCGAGGTCGACACCGAGGCCTGCGCCGCGGCGCTCGCGCGCGGACTCGCCTGCGTGGGGAACCTGCGGGACCGCTACGCGGAGACGGGCCTGTCCCTGGTCGGCGTCCGCCTGGAGGTGTCGCGGGGCGACCTCCGGGCGGCGCGCGCCGCCCTGGCGCAGCTGCGCGGGCGGACGGCGGACTGGGCCATGCCCCGCTTCCTGGGGCAGTGGTGCACGCTCGTGGAGGCCGAGGTGCTCCTCGCGGAGGGGCACCCCGAGGAGGTCGCGCGACTGCTCGTCGCCGCCCGGACCGCCGCGGCGGGGGGCGAGCGCCCGCACGCCCACCGCCTGGTGCTGCTCGCGCGCTCCCGTCTGGTGGCGGGCCGGCCGCAGGAGTGCCTGCAGGCCCTGCAGCCGCTGCTCGAGGAGCCGCCGGAGGACCGCGGCCCGGCCACCGACCTCTGGGTGCTCGCCGCTCTCGCCCACGACCGGCTGCGCGAGGACGCGGCGGCGCAGGCGGCCCTGGACCGGGCGCTGGCCGTGGCGGCCCCGGAGGGCATCGCCCGCCCCTTCCTCGTGGCCGGGGACGGCGCGCTGCGCCTGCTGGAACGGCACGGCCGCGCGCATCCCTCCCACGGCGGGTGCGCCGCCCAGCTGGTCGAGCGCCTCGGCGGAGCCGCGCGCCCCGCTGCTCCCGACGGGCCGGCCGAGCCGCTGACCAATCGCGAGCGCAGCGTCCTGCAGCTGCTGCCGACGATGATGAGCAACTCCGAGATCGCCGGCGAGCTGTACCTGTCGGTGAACACCGTCAAGGTCCACCTGAAGTCCCTGTACCGCAAGCTCGGGGTCGGCACCCGGCGCCAGGCGGTGCTGCGGGCCGGAGAGCTGGGCCTGCTGGGCGGGTCCGCCCCCGGCCCGACGATCACCCGCCCGGGGTGATCCCGCCGCGCCCGGCCGGGCGGGAGCCTGGAGCCGGGCCCGGAGAATCCGCGGCCACGTGGACCGAGGAGAACCCGATGGATTTCTGGGACGTCTTTGTACTGATGCTGATCTGGGTGCCGCTGTTCCTGGTGTGGGGCATGGCGCTGCACGACATCTTCCGGCGCGACGACATCCGGGGCGCCATGAAGGCGGTGTGGACCCTGGTGGTCATCTTCCTGCCGTTCCTGGGCACCCTGATCTACCTCGTCGTCCGGCCGGCCGGGGCCACCGAGCAGGAGCGCCAGGCGATCGACACGGCGAGCCGGCAGTTCGTGGCCCGGTACGCGCCCACCGACAACGCCCAGCAGCTGGCCCTGCTGACCGACCTGCGCGACCGCGGCGCGCTCACCGCCCAGGAGTTCGAGGCCGAGAAGGCCCGGGTCCTGGGGCAGGCCGCACCCGGGCGCGCCCCGGCCGAGCCGGCGCTCTGAGCGCCGGCTCGGCGCGCACCGTCACGACGCCCGCCCCGGGTGCCCGGAGGTCCTCGTCGAGGTCCTGGCCCGGCGCACCCGGGGCGGGCGGTCTGTGCGCGGCCGAGCGGCCTCCGCCGGGCGGGCCTCCGCGGGACCGTTCGCCGCCGGATCGGCCGCCGGGGCTCCGGCCCCCGCGGCCGCGGCACTCCCCCGGCCGGTGTCCGCGGCGCCGGACAGCAGCGGGCCGACCCACCGGGTGCGGGGGTCGGCGTCCACGAGGACCGCCTTGAAGAAGAGCGTGAGCGGCACCGCCAGCAGCGCCCCCAGGGCCCCCAGGGTGGCCGCCCAGAAGACGAGCGAGAGCATGGTCACCGTCACGGACAGCCCCACCGCGTCCCCGACGATCTTCGGCTGGATGAAGGTCTGGATCACCACGTTGACCACGCTGTAGACCACGACCACCGCGAGCATCAGCCGCGGTCCGCCCTCGAGCAGGCCGATCAGGGCCGGGGGGACGAGGCCCAGGACGAAGCCGATGTTGGGGATGTAGTTGGTGATGAACGCCAGCAGGCCCCACAGCACCGCGACGGGCACGCCCAGCCAGATCAGCGCCAGGGTGTCCACCACCGCGACGATCAGCCCGAACGCCGTGGTGACGATGAGGTACTTCCGGCTCGTGGCGGCGAAGTGGCCCAGCGCCACGGCGAGTTCCCCCGGGGCGCCCCGCAGGGCGGCCAGCTTGCCGGGGAAGGACGCGGCGTCCACCGCCATGAACAGCACCAGGGTCACGATGAAGAACAGGTCGGTGAGCAGGGCGAGCAGGCCGCCCAGCAGTCCGCCCGCGAGAGAGGCCACACGCCCGAGGTCCACCCCCGAGAGGATCCGGGAGATCTGCTCCTGGCCCACCCCGAACTGGGCCAGGGCCGCGACCAGCCCGTCCAGCAGCGCGTCCAGCTCGGCCTGGTAGGTGGGCACCAGGGTGGCGAAGCGGGCGCCGGCGACCACCAGGGACGCCGTGAGGACCAGCAGGGCCGCGTAGACGGCGACCAGGGCCACGGCCGTGCCGACCCAGCCCGGCAGCCCCCGGCGCACGAACCAGCCCCGCAGCGGGTGCGCCGCCAGGGTGAGCACCAGGGCGAGGAACGCCGGGCCCAGCAGGTCCGCCATCGTGCGCATCCCGAGGACGACGACGACGGCCGCGGCGAGCCCCACGAGCACTGCCACGGGCCGGCCCAGCAGCGCCCCCGGTGCCCGTCCGGGGGGGGCGTGTGGGCTCCGGTTCCTGCCTGCAGTGCCATGACGACTCCTCCGTGTCGGCGCCCCGGGCGCAGGGCGCGTGGCGCCCGGGGTCGTCTCCACCGTCGCGCTCCGCGCCCGGTGCGCGCATCACCCCTCGCGGGTGACGCCCGCCCCGCCGGCCGGTGCCCTCGCCGCGGCCGGTGCGCTGCCCTAGGCTGGCGGCAGGACCGGTCCGCCGTCGGAGGGAGGGCCCCGTGCCCGGTGTCGTCGTGGTGGGGCAGGTGGCGCGCGACCTCGTGCTGGTCGTCGACCGGGTCCCCGAGGAGGGCGGCTCGGCGGACGTCCGCGAGCGCCGGGAGCTGCTCGGCGGCAAGGGCGCGAACCAGGCCGTGGCGTGCCGCCGGCTGGGCGCCGCGGTGGAGCTGCTCGGGGTCGTCGGCGCCGACCGGGCCGGCGAGGACGTGCTCGCCCAGGCCGCCGCGGACGGGATTGGCGTCGCCGGCGTGCTGCGCCGCGAGGGCGTCCCGACGGCGCTGCTGGTCGACGTCGTCGGCCCGCCCGGGGTGCGCCGCCTGCTCGAGGACGTGGCGCCGGGGGCGCTGCTCACGCCCGAGGACGTGCGCGCCCGGGCGGGCCTGCTGCGGGACGCGGACGCCGTGCTGGTCCAGCTCCAGCAGCCGGGCCCCGCGGTGGTGGAGGCGCTCGCCGCCGCCGGCGGTGCGCTGGTCGTGGCCGACGGGGCCCCGGCGGACGCGCGGACCAGGCGGCGGGTCCTGGACGCGGCGGACGCGGTGCGCGCCGACGGCTCGGAGGCCGAGGCGCTGGTGGGGTGGGCCCCGCGCGGGGTGCCGGAGACGGTGCGCGCGGCGCAGGAGCTGCTCGAGGAGGGCCCGCGCGTCGTCGCACTGGCCGCCGGGGAGACGGACGTGGTCGCGTGGGCCGGCGGTCACGTGGTGCTGCCGCACCTCGGCGAGGAGCCGGTGGACCCGACCGGCGCCGGGGACGCGTTCGTGGCCGCGCTCGCCGTCGCGCTGCTGCGCGGCGAGGACCCGGCCACCGCGGCCTGGTGGGCCGCGGCGGCCGCCGCGCAGGTGGTCGGCACGCCCGGCGGGCGGCCGCACCTGGACCCGGACCGGCTGCGGGAGACGGTCCGGCGCCACCGGGGAGCCTGAGCCGGCCGGAGGACCCCGGGCACGACGAAGGCCGGTGGTCCGCGTTCCCGCGGTCCACCGGCCTCCAGTTCGTCGGGCTGACAGGATTTGAACCTGCGACCCCTTGACCCCCAGTCAAGTGCGCTACCAAGCTGCGCCACAGCCCGAAGCGCTCAGTACGTCGCCGCCCTGAGCACTCGCATCACATTACAGCAACCCGGGGCGGAATTCATCTCGGCCGGCGCCGGCGCTCAGCGCTTCCGGGCGCGCTTCTCGCGCACCCGCATGCTGACCTCGATCGGGGTGCCCTCGAAGCCGAAGGTCTCCCGCAGCCGGCGGGTGATGAAGCGGCGGTAGCCGGGGTCGAGGAAGCCGGTGGTGAACAGCACGAACCGCGGGGGGCGGGAGGAGGCCTGCGTGCCGAACAGGATGCGGGGCTGCTTGCCGCCGCGCACGGGGTGCGGGTGGGCGGCCACGATCTCGCCGAGGAACGCGTTGAGCCGGCCGGTGGGGACGCGGGTGTCCCAGGACTCGAGGGCCTTCTCCAGCGCGGGCACCAGCCGGTCCTTGTGCCAGCCCGTCTTCGCGGAGACGTTCACCCGCGGCGCCCAGGCCACGTGGGCGAGGTCCCGGTCGATCTCGCGCTCCAGGTAGTAGCGGCGGTCCTCGTCCATCAGGTCCCACTTGTTGAAGGCCAGCACGAGGGCGCGCCCGGAGTCCACGGCCAGCTGCAGGATGCGCACGTCCTGCTCCGAGAGCACCTCGTCGGCGGCCAGCAGCACCACGGCGACCTCGGCGCGCTCCAGAGCGGCCTGGGTGCGCAGGGACGCGTAGAAGTCGGCGCCCTGGGCCATGTGCACGCGGCGGCGGATGCCGGCGGTGTCGATGAAGCGCCACGGCTTGCCGCCCAGCTCGATGAGCTCGTCGACCGGGTCCCGGGTGGTCCCGGCGAGCGGGTCGACCACGACGCGCTCGGAGCCGGCGAGCTTGTTGAGCAGCGAGGACTTCCCGACGTTGGGGCGCCCGATCAGCGCCACCCGGCGGGGCCCGCCGGTGAGCTCGGTCTCGGCCACGGCGGAGAACTCCGGCAGCACCTCCATGACGGCGTCCAGGACGTCGGCGGCGCCGCGCCCGTGCAGCGCGGAGACCGGGTGCGGCTCCCCCATGCCCAGGGACCACAGGTAGGTGGCCTCGACCTCCAGCTGCGGGGAGTCCACCTTGTTGGCGACCAGGATCACCGGCTTCCGCACCTTGCGCAGCATCTTCACGATGGCCTCGTCCGCGGCGGTCACCCCCACGGTGGCGTCGAGCACGAGCAGCACGGCGTCGGCGAACTCCACCGCCAGCTCGGCCTGCTCGGCGACACGGGCGTTGATGCCCTTGGCGTCGTACTCCCACCCGCCGGTGTCCACGAGGGTGAAGTTGCGCCCGGCCCAGGTGGCCCGGTAGGAGACCCGGTCCCGGGTCACGCCCGGGGTGTCCTCCACCACGGCCTCGCGCCGGCCGAGGATCCGGTTGACCAGGGTGGACTTGCCGACGTTGGGCCGGCCCACGATGGCGAGCACGGGGGCGGGGCGGCGCACCGGCGCCTGGTCCTCGCCCTCGGCCCACCCGGCGAGCAGCGCGGCGTCCTCCTCGTCGAGCTCGTAGTCCTCGAGCCCGGCCCGCAGGGCCTGCGCGCGCTGCTCGGCCTCGTCGTCGTCGATGGCCGCGAGCCGCTTGGCGACGTCGTCCGTGCTGCCGCCGAGGATCTCGGCCTCGTAGGGGTCGTGGGCGGTGTCGTGCGCGGAGTTCTCGGGGTTGCCGGTCATGGCTGTCCTTCGCTGGGCCGGGTGCGGCCGGTCGGGGTGCGGGTGGATGTCGGGGGAGGCCGGGCGGGCCCGGCTCAGGCCGTGCGGCCGGCGGCCCGGAGGACGGCGTCGAGCACGGCCTGGACGGTCTGCTCGACCGTGAGGTCGGAGGAGTCGATGGTCACGACGCCGTCGGCGGCCTCGGTGAAGTTGACCACCGTGGAGTCCTTCGCGTCCCGGCCCACGACCTCGGCCCGCAGCTGCGCGGCGTCCTCGACCCCGCCGTTCTGCAGGCCGCGGCGGGCCATCCGGGCCCGCTCGTCCGCGGTGAGCAGGATCCGGGCGTCGGCGTCCGGGGCGACCACGGTGGTGATGTCCCGGCCCTCGGCCACGATGCGGCGGCCGCTGTCGGCGATGAGCTCCTGCTGCCGGGCCACCAGGACGGCACGGGCCGCCGGGTTCGTCGCCACGGCGCTGACCGCCCCGGTCACCCGGGCGCCGCGGATCTCGACGGCCACGTCGGTGCCGCCCACCAGGACCAGCTCCCGGTCGGGGTCGGTGCCCTGGGCGAGGGGGAAGGTGCGGGCGGCCTCCACCACGGCGTCGGCGTCGGCGAGGTCCACCCCGCGGTCGAGGCACCACCAGGTGAGGGCCCGGTACATCGCCCCGGTGTCCAGGTAGGCGAGGCCGAAGCGGCGGGCCACCTCCTTGGACACGCTGGACTTGCCCGAGCCGGAGGGCCCGTCGATCGCGACGACCAGCTCCCGCCCGGCGGCGGGGAACGGCGCCCCGGCCGGCGGAGCACCCGCGGCGGCGCTCGTCCCGGTGTTCGATCCGGCGTTGGTTCCGGTGTTCACTGCACGACCTTCCATCCGCGCTCCTGGAGCGCCTCGACGAGTTCCTTGCGGCGGTTGGGGAGCACGGAGACCTCGGCGAGGCCCACCGGCTGGCCCGGGGAGTGCTCGAGGCGCAGGTCCTCGAGGTTGACGCCGATCTCCCCGATCTCGGTGAGCAGGCGGGCCAGCTGACCGGGCACGTCGCCGACCAGCACGGTCAGGCTGGCGAAGGCCCGGGGCGCCCCGCCGTGCTTGCCGGGGATGCGGGCCTGGCCCGCGTTGCCCTCGGCGATGAGCTGGGCGATGTCCAGGCGCGCCCCCGGTGCCTCGGGCCCCTCGAGGGTGGCGATGAGGCGGTCGAGGTCCTGGCGCACCCCGTGCAGGGACGCCACGACCGGTTCGGCGTTGGCGGCGAGGATCTGCACCCACAGGTGCGGGTCCGAGGCGGCGATGCGGGTGGTGTCCCGCAGTCCCTGGCCCGCCAGGGACAGGTGGTGCAGCGGGGTGTCCTGCAGCCGGGAGGCCAGCAGGGAGGACATCACCTGCGGCAGGTGGGAGATCAGCGCCACCGTGGCGTCGTGCTCGCGGGCGTCCATGAAGGTCACGGTCGCCCCGAGGTCCACCGCGAGGTTCTTCGCGGCGGCCAGGGCCGCCGGCGAGGAGCGCCCCGAGTCGCACACGACCCAGGGCATGGAGGTGAACAGCTCCCCGCGGGCGGCCACGGGCCCGGACCGCTCGCGCCCGGCCATCGGGTGGGTGCCCACGTACCGGGTGAGGTCGCCGCCGAGCTCGCGCACGCCCTCGAGGACCGCCTCCTTGACGGAGGCGATGTCGAGGACCACGGCGCCGGGGTGGCGCTCCAGCGCCTCGGCCACGGTCCGGGCCGTGACGTCGGGCGGGGTGGCGACGACGACGAGGGCCGGCTCCGGGGCCGGACCGGCGGCCCGGCAGGAGCGGCCGGCGCCGATGTCCTGGGCCACGGCCTCGGCGGTGGGCGAGGCGTCCTGCAGCCACACGTCCACGCCCAGGTGGCGCAGGCCCAGCCCGATGCTGGCGCCGAGCAGCCCGGCGCCGACCACGAGCACGGGGCCGGCGGTCGCCGCGGGGGCCGGACGGGCGGAGGAGGTCTGCGTCACCGGGGACTCCTCACATGCCGACCGAGGCGAGGAGGTGCCCGACCTCGGTCTTCGACAGCTTGCGGATGGTGCCCTGGCGCTGGTCGCCGATCCGGATGGGACCCACCTGGGTGCGCACGAGCTTCTCCACGGGGTGGCCCACCGCGTCGAAGAGCCGGCGCACGATCCGGTTGCGCCCGGAGTGCAGGACGACCTCCACGAGGATGTGCCCGGGAGTGGAGTCCACGAGGCGGAACGAGTCGACGGAGGCGGGCCCGTCCTCGAGCTGGATGCCGGCCTTCATGGCGGCCCCGACGCCCTTCTCCATGGGCCCGCGCACCTGCACGAGGTAGGTCTTGGGCACCTCGTAGGAGGGGTGGGTGAGCCGGTTGGTCAGCTCGCCGTCGTTGGTGAGCAGCAGCAGCCCCTCGGTCTCGACGTCGAGGCGGCCCACGTGGAACACGCGCTCGTTCTTCTGCTGGTTCAGGTAGTCGGCCACGCACGGGCGGCCCTCGGGGTCCTCCATGGTGGAGAGCACGCCCTCGGGCTTGTTGAAGGCGTAGTAGACGAGGTTCTCGTCGAGCTGGACGCGCACGCCGTCCACGTGGATCTCGACGGTGGCCGGGTCCACGCGGATGCCGAGCTCGGTGACGGTCTCGCCGTTGACCTGCACCCGGCCGGCCTCGATCATCTCCTCGCAGACCCGCCGCGAGGCCACCCCGGCCTGGGCCATGAGCTTCTGCAGGCGGACCCCGTCCGGATCGTGCTGGTCCAGCCGGTCCACCGGCGGGTTCGTGGGGCGCCGGCGACGGTGCGGCGGACGGTAGGGCGTGGCCGGCATCCGCCGGGCGCTGCGCTCGGAGGAGGCGAACGGCCGGGGCCCGCGGTCCTGGGCCCCGCCCTTCGCAGCGGCGCCCTTCGCCGTGCCGCCCTTCGCCGTGCCGCCCTTGCCGGCGCCGCCCTTGGGACCGGCGCCCTTCGCGGTGCCGCCCTTCGCGGTGCCGCCGCGCCCGGAGCCGGCCGGGGCCGCGCCGCGGCCGGTGCCGCCGCGCCCGCCCGGGAAGGACGCGCCGCCCTGGCCGCTCCGGGGCTTCCCGCCCTGGGAGCCGGGGCCGCGGCGGCCGCCGGGCCCGGGACGGCCGGATGATGAACGTGATGTGGCCATGGTGGTGTCTCAGTCCTCGTAGTGGTCGATCTGATCGATGCCCGGCAGATGAGGGGCGATGTCGGGGAGCTCGTCGAGCGATCCGATGCCCATCCTCTCCAGGAAGAACGTGGTGGTGCCGTAGAGCACGGCCCCGGACTCGCCGTCCCGCTCGAGCTCGCGGATCAGCCCCCGCTGCACGAGGGTGCGGACGACGCCGTCGACGTTCACCCCGCGGATCGCGGAGATCCGTCCTCGGCTCACGGGCTGGCGGTACGCCACCACGGCCAGGGTCTCCAGGGCCGCCTGGGACAGCCGGGCGGCCTGCCCCTCCGCGACGAAGGCGGAGACGACCGGGGCGAACTCGCTGCGGGAGTAGATCCGCCAACCGGCACCGGTGCTGCGCAGCTCGAAGCCGCGCGGCTCCAACGTTCCAGCATACCCCAGATCCGCGGCCCGTCCGTCGTACTCCGCGCGCAGCCGGTCCAGGACCCGCTGCACCGAGGCGACCGGCACCACGAGCGCGGCGGCGATCTCGTACTCGCTGACGGGTTCGTCGGCGACCATCAGGATCGCCTCGACGGCGGCCCGCAGGCCCCCGGGCAGGGCCTCGAGGTCCGGGCCGGTCTCCGGCACGGCGCTCACGCGGGCACCCCCGCCGGGGACGCGACGGACGAGGGCACCGGGCCGGCCGTCGGTCCGGTCACCGGGCCGGCGTGGTCCGCGGCGGTGTCGTCCGCAGCGGTGTCGTCCGTGGCGAGGCGGTCGGCGGTCCACCCGCTGCCGGCGCCGGTCCAGCGCACCGTGAGCTCCCCCAGCGGGGCGTCCTGGGCGAGCTCGATCACGGCGTCCCGGAACATCTCCAGCAGCGCCAGGAACCGGACGACCACCGCGAGGGTGGACCCGGCGTCGGCCACCAGGGCGTGGAAGGACCGGGGCCGGCCGTCCTCGAGCAGGCGGACCAGGGTCTCGGCCTCGTCCCGCACGGTGACGGCGGCCCCGTGCAGGTGGTCGACACCGACCTCGGGGGGCGTCCCCGGCCGGGCCGCGAACACCGCCCGGGCGATCTCGGCGAACTGTTGGGGGGTGGTCCGCCAGTCGAGCTCGGGCAGGACGGCGGCGACCTCCGGGTCCAGCGGCACCACCCGCGGCAGGCGGGTGGACTCGGCCCGCATCCGGTCGTCGAGCAGGCCGGCGACCTCCTTGAAGGCCTTGTACTGCAGCAGCCGGGCGAAGAGCAGGTCCCGGGCCTCGAGCAGGGCCACGTCCTCCTCGTCCTCGACCTCGCCCCGCGGCAGCAGCCGGGCGGCCTTGAGGTCCAGGAGGGTGGCGGCGACCACGAGGAACTCGCTGGCCTCGTCGAGGGCGCGGACCGACCCGGAGTCGTGCAGGGCGCGCACGTACTGGAGGAACTCGTCCGTGACGGTGGCCAGCGCGATGCGGGTGATGTCCATCTCGTGCTTGGCGATCAGGGAGAGCAGGACCTCGAAGGGCCCGGCGAAGTCCTCCAGCTGCACCGTGAAGCCGCCGGCCCCGGAGGGCTCCGGCAGCTCCTCCGGATGCATCAGGGCGCGCCGCCGCGCGAGATGAGCTCCCGCGCCAGCTGGCGGTAGGACTCGGCGCCCTGGTGGGCCGTGGCGAAGGAGAGGATGGGCTCGGCGGCGACCGTCGCGTCCGGGAACTTCACGGTGCGCTTGATGACCGTGTCGAAGACCTTGTCCCCGAACGCGTCCACGATCCGGGCCATGACCTCCCGGGAGTGCAGCGTCCGGGAGTCGAACATCGTGGCGAGCACGCCGTCGATCTGCAGGCGCGGGTTGAGCCGGTCCTGGACCTTCTCGATGGAGTCCACGAGCAGGGCCACGGCGCGCAGCGCGAAGAACTCGGCGATGAGCGGGATGACCACGCCGTGGGCGGCGGTCAGCGCGTTGACGGTCAGCAGGCCCAGCGAGGGCTGGCAGTCGATGATGATGACGTCGTAGTGCTCCTCGAGCTTGCGCAGCGCGCTGGCCAGGACCTGCTCCCGGGCCACCTCGGTGACCAGCTGCACCTCGGCCGCGGAGAGGTCGATGTTGGCCGGGAGCAGGTCCACGCCCTCGACGTCGGTCTCCTGGACCACGTCCCACACGTCCACGGAGCGGTCCATCATCACGTTGTAGACCGTCAGCTCGAGCTCGTGCGGGTTCGCCCCGAGTCCGGCGGAGAGCGCGCCCTGCGGGTCGAAGTCGACGAGCAGGACCTTGCGCCCGAGCTCCGCCAGGGCGGCCCCCAGGTTGATGGTGGACGTGGTCTTGCCCACCCCGCCCTTCTGGTTGACCATCGCGATGATCCGGGCGGGCCCGTGGGAGGACAGCTCGGGCGGTTCGGGGAAGTCGCGGACGGGACGGCCGGTGGGGCCCAGGGCTCCCGCCGCGGTCTCGCCCGTTCCGGGGATCCTCTCGTCGCTTCGCTGGCTCACTCGTGGCACCGCTCTTTCGTTCGTGGTCGCTGGCGCGGGCGGGCCGGCCCGGGCGCGGGGCGGCCCGGGCCGGTGGGGCCGACCTGGGGTTTTCCTGGACTCGATCAGCTACCAGCGTACCGCCGCCGCCTGCCGGTCCCGAATTGCCGGGGCCGCGGGGCGGGGCCCGGGAACGGACGGACCGCGCCTGCCGGACCCGGTGGGGTCCGGCGGGCGCGGTCGGCTCGCCGGCAGGAGGCGGTGCTCAGCGGGAGCTGGCGGCTGCCTCGACCTTCTCGGCGACGGAGTCCTCGACGCGGTCGCCGTCGGTGCCGGCGTCCTGCTCGGGGGCGCCGTGCGAGTGGGCGGCCATGGTGGACTCGTCGAAGCGGTCCTGGCCGGAGAGCACGCGCTCGACCTGGTCGAGGTCGATCTCCCGGGTCCACTTGCCGATCAGCAGGGTGGCCACGGCGTTGCCCGTGAAGTTGGTCAGGGCGCGGGCCTCGGACATGAAGCGGTCGATGCCCACGATGATGCCCACGCCGTCGACCAGGTCCGGGCGGTGCGACTGCAGCCCGCCGGCGAGGGTGGCCAGGCCGGCGCCGGTGACGCCGGCAGCACCCTTGGAGGCGATGATCATGAACACCAGCAGGGAGATCTGCTCGCCCAGGGCCAGGGGGTTGCCCATGGCGGAGGCGACGAACAGGGCGGCCATGGTCAGGTAGATCGCGGTGCCGTCCAGGTTGAAGGAGTAGCCGGTGGGGACCGTCACGCCGACCACGGGCTTGGAGACGCCGACGTGCTCCATCTTGGCGATCAGCCGCGGCAGGGCGGCCTCGGAGGAGGAGGTCGAGAAGATCAGCAGGTACTCCCGGGCCAGGTACTTCATGAGCCGGAAGATGTTGATCCCGGTGACCGCCTTCAGCAGCCCGCCCAGGACCACCACGATGAACAGGACGCAGGTGAGGTAGAAGGCGATCATCAGGGTGGCCATGGAGATGATGGCCTGCACGCCGGTCTCCCCCACCACGCCGGCGATGGCGCCGAACGCACCGATCGGGGCGACCCACATGACCATGATCAGGATCCGGAAGACCAGGGCCTGGATGTAGCCGACGGCCTTGAGCACGGGCTTGCCGGCCGGGCCCATCTGCTGGAGCGCGAAGCCGACGATGAGGGCCACGAAGAGGGTCTGGAGGATGTTGCCCTCGGTCAGCGAGGAGAGCAGCGTGGTGGGGATGATGCCGAGCAGGAAGCCGATCGTCCCGCCCTCCCCCTCGCCGTGACCGGTGTCCGTGATCTCGTACTCGGAGCCCTGGATGTTCAGGCCCTCGCCCGGGTGGATCAGGTTGCCCACGAGCAGCCCGATGGCCAGCGCGGCGGTGGACATCGCCATGAAGTAGGCCAGGGCCAGGCCGCCGACCTTGCCGACGGTGGCCGCCTTGGCGATGGAGCCGACGCCCAGCACGATCGTGCAGAAGATGATGGGGGCGATCATCATCTTGATCAGGGCGATGAACGCGGTGCCGACGGGCTTGAGCGTCTGGGCGAACTCGGGGGCCACGAGGCCCAGCACGGCGCCGGCGACGACGGCGACGATGACGAAGACGTACAGGTAGTGCGTCTTGTCCTTCTTCTGCTTCTGGACGGGCCGTTGCGGGTCGACGGGTTCCGTGGCGACGGTGGCCATGCTTCTCCTGACGGTGCGGATGGAGGGTGCGGACGGACGGTGCGGGTGGACGGTGCCGGCGGGCGGTGCCGGGAAGCCCCGCCCGTGGCCCGGGACCGGGCCGTTGTGACGAGTCTCACCGGCCGCCGCGGCCCTGTCGCGTTGTGGTCATAATGGTCGTGACGCCCACCACAACCGGACCCCGCGCACGTGGCACGGGCCGTCGACACGGGCCGGAGGGGAGGAGGCGGGCATGTCGTTGGCCAGGCGCTTCCTCCTCCTCCAGCTGGTCGTCGTGGCGGTCGTGACCGTCGCGGTCTCCCTGGTGCTGTTCGCCCAGGAGCGGGAGGCGGTCCGGGAGCGCGCCGAGGCCGTGACGCGGGCCGTGGCCACGGCCCTGGCCGACGACCCCTACGTCCTGGAGGCCGCCGGCGCCCCGGACCCCCACGCCGCCCTGCAGCCGCTCACGGACCGGCTGCTCGAGGACACGGGCCTGGACTTCGTGACGATCATGGCCCCCGACGGCACCCGCTGGACCCACCCGTGGCCCTCCTCGGTGGGCGACCCCTACCGGGGCGACCGCTCGCGCGCGCTCGCCGGAGAGGTCTGGACCAGCACGGAGCGGGGCAACCTCGGGCCCTCGGTGCGCACGATCGCCCCCGTGCGGGACGCGGACGGGACGGTCGTGGCGCTCGTGGCCACGGGCGTGCTGCTCGAGGCGCTCTCCGAGCAGGCCCTCGCCCAGCTGCCGGCCGTGCTCCTGGTGGGGGTGCTGCTGCTCGCCGCCTCGGCCACGGTCGCGGCCCTCGGGGCGCGCTACCTGGGCCGGGTCACGCACGGCTGGGGCCCGGAGGAGCTCGCCCAGGTCCACTCCCTGCACGACGCCGTGCTCAACGAGGCCACCGAGGGGCTGCTGCTCGTGGACCCCTCCGGGGCGGTCCCGGTGCTCAACGCCCGGGCCCGCGAGCTGCTCGGGATCGCCCCGGACGCCGCCGGGCCCGGTCGGCGCAGCGCACCGCTCGTCGAGGCGCTGGGCCTGCCCCCGGCCCTGGAGGCCGTGCTGCGCTCGGGGGCCGTCGTGCACGAGCAGTGGGTCGTGGTCGGCGAGCGCACGCTCATCGTCTCGAGCCTGCCGGCGGGCGGGGCGCTCGCCGGACGCGGCATGGTCGTGATCCTGCGCGACCACACCGAGATCTCCCGGCTCTCCGGGCAGCTGCGCGCCACCTCGGCCCTGGCCGGGGCCCTGCGGGCGCAGACGCACGAGCACGCCAACCGGATGCACACGGTGGTCTCGCTGCTGGAGCTGGGGCGCGAGGCGGAGGCCCTGGACTTCGCCTCCGCGGACCGGCAGCGCACTCAGGAGCTGTCCCAGGACCTGCTCGCCCGGCTCGAGGATCCCTTCCTCGCCGCCCTGCTCGTGGGCAAGACGGCCGCCGCCCACGAGCGCGGTGTGGAGCTGGAGGTCGCCGTGGGCCCGGACGTGCCGCGCGTCCCGCTCTCCCCCGCCGACCTCGTCACCCTCGTCGGCAACCTCGTCGACAACGCCGTCGAGGCGGCCGCGGCCAACGCCGACCGCGTCCGCCCCGTGGTGGAGGTGGAGATCCTGGGGGCGCACGACGACGCCGCCCCGGGCAGGGACACGGTCGTGGTCACCGTGGCCGACACCGGCATGGGCGTCCCGGAGGAGCTCGTCCAGGACGTCTTCGAGCCCGGGGTCAGCACCAAGCCCGCCGGCCCCGAGGGCCGGGGCGTCGGCCTGCACCTGGTGCGCGAGGTCGTGGAGCGCTGGGGCGCCCGGATCGAGCTGGGCAACGACGGCGGGGCCGTGTTCACCGTGACCATCCCGGTCCCCGGGGACTCCGTGCCGGAGCGGCTCCCGTGACGGCGACGGTGCGGGTCCTCGTCGTCGACGACGAGCCGCTGACCGCCGCCGCCCACGCGGAGTACGTCGAGCGCTCCCCGGGCTTCCGGGCCGTGGCCACCGCCGTGTCCGGGCACACGGCGGTGCAGGCCGTGCAGGCCGCCCGGCGGGCGGGCCGGCCCGTGGACCTGGTGCTGCTGGACGTCAACCTCCCGGACATGTCCGGGCTCGACGTCGCCCGCACCCTGCGGGCGCGCGGGGAGTCGGTGGACCTGCTGGTGATCACGGCGCACCGGGACGTGGCCACCGTCCGCGAGGCGACCACGCTCGGCGTGGTGGGCTACCTCATCAAGCCCTTCACCTACGCCGTGTTCGAGCAGAAGCTCGCCGCCTACCGCAGCTACCGCTCCGCCCTCGGGCGGGCCGGGGCCGTGGGCCAGGCGGAGGTCGACCGTGCCTTCGCGGCCCTGGGCTCGCCGGTGCGGCCCGCCGCGCCCAAGGGGCTCTCCGCCCAGACCCTGGCCGCCGTCACCGAGCTCGTGCGCGGCGGCGAGTGGCTCTCCGCCGGGGAGGTGGCCGAGCGCAGCACGCTGTCGCGGGTGACGGCCCGGCGCTACCTGGAGCACCTGGCCGACCGCGGCCTCGTGCGCCGGCGCTCCCGCTACGGCACCCCCGGGCGCCCGGAGCTCGAGTACGCGTGGGCCGGCTGAACGAACGCCGCCCCGGACGTTCCCGGCGCGCACCGGCACGGTGCCCGCGTCCGCCCCGGTGCGTAGTCCTCTCGGGGTCGACCCCATCCGCCGAAGGAACGAGGTCCAGGTGTTCGACGCCCCGAGTCTGATGTTCGCCGCCGCCGGTCTGGCCGTGTTCGCCGCCGCGCTGCTGCCGCGGCTGCTGATGCGCGCCCCCGTCTCGATGCCCATGGTCTTCCTCGGGACGGGCCTGGCCGTCTTCTCCGTGGCGGACACCCTCCCGGACCCGGACCCGGTGGCCCACGGCGAGATCACCCTGCACCTGAGCGAGATCTGCGTCATCGTCTCCCTGATGGGCGCCGGCCTGGCCCTGGACCGCCCGATCGGATTCAAACGCTGGGCCACCACCTGGCGGCTGCTGGGCATCGTCATGCCGCTGTGCCTCGTGGGGCTGACCCTGCTCGGGTGGTCGGTGCTGGGGCTGAGCCTGGCCGCCGCCCTGCTCGTGGCCGCGGCCCTGGCCCCCACCGACCCCGTCCTGGCCTCCGAGGTCCAGGTCGCGGATCCCTCAGAGGCCCAGGAGGACCTCGACGGGGAGGACGAGGTCCGCTTCGGCCTCACCTCCGAGGCCGGGCTCAACGACGGACTGGCCTTCCCCTTCGTCTACCTCGCCATCGCCCTCAGCGTCGTGGGCACCGCGCCCGCGGCGTGGCTGCCGCACTTCACCGCCGTGGACGTCGCCTGGCGGATCGCGGTCGGGTGCCTCGCCGGATACCTCGTGGGCAGGCTGCTGGGGCGGGTCTTCTTCCGCTCCCCGATCGACAGCATCCGCATGGCCTCCCACTCGGAGGGCTTCGTCGCCCTGGCCGCGACCTTCCTCACCTACGGCATCACCGAGATGATCGAAGGCTACGGATTCATCGCCGTGTTCGTGTGCGCGCTCACCATCCGGGCCGGTGAGCGGACCCACGGCTACCACGGGGTGCTGCACAG
>NZ_WOGU01000065.1:0-535 GCF_009735315.1 Kocuria sediminis | reverse complement strand
TATATACATATATGTATATATATATATATATCGCCAGGGACCACCTGGTAGTACTTGGTAGTGATACAACATAGCCAGCCGACGGCTCCGACCAAATCCCCCGTTCGTCGCTCAAAGTACATACGAAAACAATATATCCAATGCATCATGTAGATAGGTAGATATACAACAGATCCAACCCAACATGTTATATTCCACATCGTGGACACGCCCCGTAGCATTCCTTGTAGGTATCCTCGACCTAGCCCACCGACGGCGCCTCTCATGCAGGTTCGCACGCAGAACGGGCCGGCAGATCCACAGATCGATCTCTCCACATGGCCATGCATCGACACCTCGGACCGTTAACCGGCGTGACTGGCGGGTGGGCGGAGGAGTGGAAGGGCACAGGAGTGGGTGTTGGCGCCGCGGGCGGCCGAGTGCGGTTTGCGAAAACGAGCACAACGGGCGTACCGGGCCGCGAGGATGGACAAAATGCCTAAGTCCCCTTGCAGCCCGGGTAGGGGGCATGTGCGGGTGGCCCACTTTGTATGGG
>NZ_WOGU01000064.1:0-549 GCF_009735315.1 Kocuria sediminis | reverse complement strand
CTAAATACTGGCCGGAGACCGATAGCGCACAAGTAGAGTGATCGAAAGATGAAAAGCACTTTGAAAAGAGAGTTAAACAGCACGTGAAATTGTTGAAAGGGAAGCGCTTGCGACCAGACTCGCCCGCGGGGTTCAGCCGGCATTCGTGCCGGTGTACTTCCCCGTGGGCGGGCCAGCGTCGGTTTGGGCGGCCGGTCAAAGGCCCCTGGAATGTAGTGCCCTCCGGGGCACCTTATAGCCAGGGGTGCAATGCGGCCAGCCTGGACCGAGGAACGCGCTTCGGCACGGACGCTGGCATAATGGTCGTAAACGACCCGTCTTGAAACACGGACCAAGGAGTCTAACATCTACGCGAGTGTTCGGGTGTCAAACCCGTGCGCGCAGTGAAAGCGAACGGAGGTGGGAGCCCCCTTGCGGGGCGCACCATCGACCGATCCTGATGTCTTCGGATGGATTTGAGTAAGAGCGTAGCTGTGGGGACCCGAAAGATGGTGAACTATGCCTGAATAGGGCGAAGCCAGAGGAAACTCTGGTGGAGGCTCGCAGCGG
>NZ_WOGU01000063.1:0-553 GCF_009735315.1 Kocuria sediminis | reverse complement strand
CCATGGCACACACGTCAGCCGTCCCGGCCGGGCGGCACGAGATGTCCCGCGAGGAGCGCAAGGTCCTCGCGGGCACGCTCGTGGGCACCACCATCGAGTGGTACGACTTCTTCATCTACGCCCAGGCGGCCGCCTTCGTGCTGGCCCCGCTGTTCTTCGCCCCGCTGTCCGAGGAGAACGCCGGGCTGGCCCAGGTGGTGGCCTGGGCCTCGCTGGGCATCAGCTTCCTGTTCCGCCCGCTCGGGGCGGTGGTGGCCGGCCACCTCGGCGACAAGTACGGGCGCAAGCTCGTGCTGGTGCTCACCCTGGTGGGCATGGGCGCGGCGACCATGCTGATCGGGCTGCTGCCCACCTACGCGGCGATCGGGATCTGGGCCCCGATCTTCCTGGTGCTGCTGCGGATCATGCAGGGCTTCTCCGCCGGCGGGGAGTGGGGCGGGGCGGCGCTGATGTCGGTGGAGCACGCCCCGCGGCACAAGCGCGGGCTGTTCGGGGCCTATCCGCAGATCGGGGTGCCGCTGGGCATGCTGCTGGCCACCACCTTCATGTTCGC